>JAIOSD010000011.1 GCA_021107835.1 archaeon | reverse complement strand
TTAATCTCCCAGTTGGTATTGGTATAATAAGAGCTACTAATCCTTGTGGAGAAAAACCATTACTACCTCGGGAAGCTTGTGTTCTTGGACATCTAAACTTAGAAACATTGGTTATAGAGGATCCTAGTAATCCAACAGGATATAGATTTGATTGGGATAAATTAGAAGAAAATACAAAACTAATGTATGAGATCCTAGATAATGCAATAGATCAAAATCAATTTACAAATCCTGAAATAGAAAAAACTCAAAAGAGTAATAGAAAGATTGGTCTTGGATTTATGGGTCTTGCTAATACTTTAATGAAATTAGAACTGGCATACGATTCTGATGAAGGTCGTAATTTTGTTGGTAATATCTTGGATAAGTGGGTGGAAGTTAGTGAAGAAGCATCTCATGAAAAAGGGGTTAAATTGGGTAGTTATCCAAACTTCAAATATAGTCAGCATAGAAATGGTCCTGCACGAAGAAATGCTATAATCAGGACCATAGCCCCTACTGGAACAACCGGGTTCCTTGCCCAAACCACAGGAGGATTAGAACCGGAGTATGCTTTATTCTATACTAGACAAACTGTTCAGGGCTCAGAAATATATATAAGGAATAGAATATTAGAAGAAAAAGTTGATAAATATGATGTTCTTATGACTGGAGATGAACGGATTCGATTCTTTGACTTTATTGAGGATTCAAAGGGTGGAAAGGGAACAATACAGGAATTTAAGATAACTAAAGCCCTGGGAGAGACTGGAGAAGAATTTGTAGAAAGACAAGAAAGATTAGATAAGCTCAAGGGTATTTTTGTAACTACTTATGATATTGAACCCATAGATCATCTAAGGATGCAAAGGGAAGTTCAATTAAGAGTTGATGATGCGATTAGTAAAACTACTAATCTAAGGCCCAATGTTCCATTCGAGGATATTGGAGAGATAGTTAGAACAGCCTATGG
The DNA here is from genome assembly GCA_021107835.1 of archaeon. Classification (GTDB taxonomy): domain Archaea; phylum Nanobdellota; class Nanobdellia; order SCGC-AAA011-G17; family PNOQ01; genus JABJPM01. Next base: position 8,831 of record JAIOSD010000011.1, on the reverse strand, counting down.
AATGGGCCTAAAAGGATTAACAATCTATAGAGATGGAACCCGGAAAGGACAACCATTGAAGGTGTCCAAGGATAGTATTGATAGATTGGATGATACCTCCGAAGTTATGGATCTTTATCCTACGTTGGTTCAATTGATAGAACAAAGATTAAGTGAACCAAGGCCGCATGTAGGAGGCTCCACAAAAAAAGTGGAAACTCCTCTGGGAAACCTTTTTCTAACATTTAATTTTGAAAAAGATACTGGGATTCCTTATGAAAATTTTTATAATATTGGTAAAAATGGGCAAGATGTTGGGTCTATGGTTGAAGCGTTAGGTAGGGCAGTCACATTGGGTGTAAAGGCGGGAGTAAATCCATTAGAATATGCAGATCAATTTGAAGATATTGGGGGATCTACACAAACGGGATTTGGTCCACACAAGATTAAATCAGTTCCAGATGCTATTGCTAGAGGTATTAGAAACATATTGAAAGAAAAGGAGAGGGAAAGTAGGGAAGATAGTAAAACTGCCTCTTCCAGTTCCAGCACTAACGGGAGTGGGAATTTCTGTCCAAAATGTCATAAAGCATTACACATGCAAGAGGGATGTGAAATGTGTTCATGTGGATGGTCTAAATGTTGAAAATAAAATTTGCTAAAGGCCATGAAGATGCAATAACTCCAAAATATGCTCACGAAGGAGATGCTGCTTTTGATTTTCATTCTGTTGAAGATGTTTTACTAAAAATTGGAGAAAAGAAAGTAGTCAAGACAGGTATTAAAATGGCTATTCCTGAAAACCATGTTGGTTTAGTTTGGGATAGAAGCGGATTAGCTGCAAAAAATGGCATACATGTGATGGCAGGGGTTATTGATTCCATTTATCGGGGGGAGATAATGATTGTGCTAAAAAATTTAGGAGAAGAAGATTTTCAAATAGAAAAAGGTATGAGAATTGCACAAATGTTAATACAACCAGTTGTTACGGCAAATCTAGAAGAAGTTGAATCTTTAGATAATACAGAAAGAGCAGAAGGAAATTTTGGAAGCACAGGTTTGAATTAACAATACTTTTTTAAAACAACTTTCATTCCCATTATTCATGATTGTTGGGGTTACAGGGTATTACTCTTCTGGAAAAGATTGTTTTGCGAAATATCTAGAAACGAAAGGTTTCATTCATTATTCTTTATCTGATGAATTAAGGAATGAATTAAAAAAAAGAAAGAAAAAAATAACAAGAGAAAATTTAATAGAAATTGGGAATGAAATTAGAAAAGAATATGGTCCTGATATTTTGTCTAAAAGAATAATAAAAAAAATTAAAACTAAAAAAAACTATGTAATCTCTTCTATAAGAAATAATTATGAATTATTAAGTTTTAAGGAATTTGATGATTTTATATTTGTTAATATTTTTTCACCAATAGAAATAAGAATTAAAAGAATTAAAAAAAGGAATAGAGAAGAAGATCCTAAAACCTTAAAAGAATTAAAACAAAAGGAAACTCAAGAAAATTCAAAAAATATCTATAATCAAAATTTGCAAGAAGTTACTAATGTGGCTGACGTAATTATAAAAAACGATTTATCACTAAAAATTTTCTATGGAAAAATAGAAAAAGTCCTAAAAGATAGAACCATTATCCAAACAAATATAACTAAAAGTATAATCAAAAAAAGATCTAATTATATTAGTTGGGATGAATATTTTATGGGTATTGCTTTACTTTCTGCTAAAAGGAGTAAAGATCCAAATACTCAAGTGGGGGCGTGTATTGTTGATCATAATAAAAAAATAGTTGGAATAGGTTATAATGGGTTTCCAATTGGATGTTCAGATAATGAATTGCCTTGGGTCAGGGAAGCAAAAAACATAAATAACACCAAATACCCCTATGTTGTTCACGCAGAAGCTAATGCCATATTAAATTCAACAACAAAATTGAATGGTACCAAATTATATGTTACTCTATTCCCTTGTAACGAATGTGTTAAACTTATTATACAATCTGGTATTAAAGAAATAATATTTTTAAGTGATAAGTATAGAAATATTAATTCGTGTAAAGCTGCAGAAAAAATGCTTAAAATGGTTGGAGTAAAAATTAGAAAACTGAATTTGAATAAAAAAATATTAATAGATTTTGAGAAGTACTAATCTTTTTCTTTTTGTCCCCATTCCTCAAAAAAAACTAAATTTTCTAAGTCTATTCTTTTTACAGGTTCTTGTTCTCTTGCTGCATAACCCAAAGGAATTATAGCATCTATTTTTAATTCTACTGGAACTTTTAATTCTGCTTTTACTCTGTCCCCATTGTAAACTCCAACCCAACAACTTGCAATGCCTAAAGAATTTGCTTTTAGTAATATGTTTTGAATTGCTGCTGCACAATTTTGTGTTGAAAATAATTCTGCTCGTTTTTTATACATTCTTTTGACTTCAGACTGATCGTTGCAGACAACAATTAATACAGTTGCAGTTTCTACCCAAACTTGATCTGCACATAAGTTGGCTAATTTTTCTATCGTCTTTTTATTTCTAACTATAATAAATTTCCAGTTTTGTATATTTCCTGCACTAGGAGCATATCTAGCGGAATCTAGTATATCTGCAATTTTTTCATCGCTTATTCTTTTATCTAAGAATTTTCTTATAGATCTTCTTGTTTTTATACATCTATCAATATTCATGATAAGAATTAATTGTTAAGTGCTTTTAAAGTTTATTGATTTAGAAAAAAAGGAAAAAGAAGCTATTCAGCTTCTTCACCGAAATCTTCTGAACTTTCAGGTTCTTCTTTAGGCTCTTCCCCTGTAGGTGCTTCTTCAGATGTTTCTTCAATATCTGTTCTTTCACTACCTTTTTGAAGCAATTTTACACTTTGAGCCTGTTTTCCTTTATCAGTTTGAACAGGATCGAAAGATATCTTGTCGTTTTCTCTTAAGAATACACCTGGTTCTAAAGCAGAATGGTGTATAAAATAATCTTCATCATCATCTCCTTTGACGAATCCGAAACCTTTTCTTGTGTTAAACCATTTAACTGTTCCTTCCATTTTTCCTCCGTATAATACTTACAAAGAAAGAGATACTAACTTTTTACGGCCAATACTCTTATCCCGTATTACTTACGAAATGGTGTATATTTGAAGTTTTTAAAGCTTTTTATTTCAAAGGCTTTGTTACCAAAAAGCTTATATTCATTCCAATTATAATAAATGAATAATGAAGTATTCTAAACTAGTTGAAACATATGAAAGGTTGGAGGAAACAACTAAAAGATTAAAGAAAACAGAAATAATTGCTAATTTATTAAAAGAAACTCCAGAAGATAAACTAGAGGAAGTTCTTTATTTATTACAGGGAAGAGTTTTTTCAAAGTGGGATGAAAGAAAGGTGGGGATGAGTTCTAGATTAATGATTAAAGCTATTAACTCTTCTACTGGTGTTTCTCCTGAAAAAATTGAAAAAGAGTGGGCGAGAAAAGGAGACTTAGGACTTGTTGTTGAAGATATTATCGGACACAAAAAACAGCTTGCATTATTTTCTAAAAAATTAACCGTAGAAAAAGTTTTTGAAAATATACAAAAATTAGCTTCTTTAGAAGGGCCTGGAACTGTTAGTAAAAAAATTAAATTGGTAACTGAATTACTAACCTCTGCTAAAACAAACGAAGCAAAGTTTATTGCTAAAACCGTGGTTGAAGACTTAAGAATAGGGGTGCAAGATGGAGTTATAAGAGATTCTATTGCACAAGCTTTTCTCCCTAAAAAGGTTGAGATTAAAGAGTTTGTAAAAAAAATTGAAGATGCTTATAATTTAACTAATGATTTTTCTGAAGTTGCTATTGCTGCAAAAAAGAGAAAATTGAAAAGTTTAGTTATGAATATTGATAAACCAATTAACCCTATGCTTGCAATTAAGGTTGAAAGTGCTGAAGAAGGTTTAAAAGCGGTAGGTAGTCCTGCTCAAGCAGAATATAAATTGGATGGGTTTCGTTTACAAATTCATAAGAAAGGGGAAGAGGTTATCTTATTTACTCGTAGATTAGAAAATGTGACAAAACAATTTCAAGATGTTATTCCTAGAATAAGAAAAAATGTTAAGATTGAAAGTTGTATCTTAGATTCTGAATTGATTGGTTATGATCCTAAGAGTGGAAAATATTTACCTTTCCAAAATATTTCTCAAAGAATTAAAAGAAAATACCATTTAGAGAAAACTGCTGAAAAAATTCCTGTTGAAATAAATGTTTTTGATATAATAAATAAAAATGGAAAATCTTTAATGGATTTGTCTCAAAAAGAAAGGCGAAAAATTTTGGAGAAGAATATTAAAGAAAAGAAAAAAGAGATTGTTTTAGTAAAAAGGATAGTTACAGATGATGCAAAAAAAATAGAGAAATTTTATAAGGAATCTTTGGGTAAAGGAAACGAAGGAATTATGATGAAAAATTATTCTGGCTGCTACGTTCCTGGAAGAAGAGTTGCAGGATGGGTAAAATTAAAGCCAGTAAAAGAAAGTTTAGATTTGGTTGTAACTGGAGCGGAATGGGGAGAAGGTAAGCGAGTTAAATGGTTGGCTTCTTTTACTTTGTCTTGTAGAAATGGGAATAGTTTTTTAGAAATTGGAAAAGTAGGAACAGGAATAAAAGAAAAAGATTCTGAATTGACTTTCAAAGAATTAACTAGGATATTAAAACCAAAAATAAAATCTGAGAAAGGTAAATGTGTTTCAATTAAACCTTACTTGGTTTTAGAGATTTCTTATGAAGAAATACAAAAATCTAAGAATTATTCTTCTGGATATGCACTTCGCTTTCCGAGAGTTTTAAAAATAAGAAATGACCTGTCAATAAAAGATGTTGATAATTTAATAAGAGTAAAGAAGTTTTACGACGAGCAAACGAAATAGTGTGGTAGAAAACAATAATCTTTATATAGTGACAAATTACCATCAATTAATAGTTTGTATTATTGGGGAGTAACTAATAATTGACAAACTAAAAAAGGGGGTTTTCCTTAACTGGAGGGGTTATTAAATGATAGTTAAAGATGAGTTTCTTGTGAAACTAAGGCAGTTTTTTGGGTTAAATTTATATGAGGTTAGGATTTGGACAGCACTTCTTTCCCGAGGGAAGTCAACAGCTGGAGAGTTATCAGAGATCGGGGATGTTCCAAGATCAAGGGCATATGATGTTTTAGAATCTTTAGAGAAAAAAGGTTTTGTTGTAATGAAAGTCGGTAAACCATTGCAGTATCTTGCAGTAGAACCTAAAGAAGTTGTCGAAAGATTAAAGAAAGGTGTTAAAGAAGATGCAGAAAAGAATATACAAAAACTAAAAGATATGAATAACAATGATGTTCTTTCTGAATTAAATAGTTTATTTAGTCAAGGGATTGAATATGTTGAACCAGCAGATTTGTCTGGAGCAATAAGAGGGCGGCACAATTTATATGCGCACTTAGAAACCATGATTAAAAGAGCTGATAGTTCCATCACTATAATGACTACTTCTAAAGGAGTTTTAAGAAAAGTTGAGGCGTTGCAACCTACTTTGAATAAATTAAGTAAGAATAAAGTAAAAATAAAGATTGCTGCTCCAATGTCTTCTGAGATTCCACTAAAGGACATTAAGAAATTTGCTGAGATTAAGGATATAGGGGATATGAATGCTAGATTTTGCATTGTTGATGGAAAAGAAATAATGTTTATGACAATGCATGATGATGAGATACATCCTACATATGATCTTGGTATTTGGGTAACTTCACCATATTTTGCTGGAGCATTGCAAAATATGTTCGAATTGGCTTGGAACAAAAACTAATTCTTCTTTTTTTATTATATCTTTTTATTTACAAAATCTTTATAAAAGATAAATATCTGTTAAAATAAGCCATTGGAGGTGTTCAAATGGAAGAAGAAACAAAGAATAATGAAGAAGAAGTAACTGAGGAAGAAGAAAAAACTGAGGAAGATTCTACTGAAGATAAAGAAGAAAAAACTGAAGAAGATGAATCTAGTGATGATGAAGAAAAAGAATCTGAAGATGGAGATAAAGAAGAAGAGCCAGCTAAAGAAGAAGAAGAAGTAACAGAGGAAGATTCTACTGAAGAGGAAGAAGAAACTAGTGATGAAGAAGAAAAAAAATCTGAAGATGGAGAAAAAGAAGAAGAGCCAGCTAAAGAGGAAGAAAAAACTGAAGAAGACGATGATTTCTAAGAACCTCTAAAGGTTCTATTTTTTTAATTTTATATAGATAAATTTATAAAAAAATAAATCACAATTCTGTTATGAATGAAAAGATAAAAAAAGCTTTAAGGTATTCTCTATTTGATGGGGCTTCTCATTCTGTAATGGTTGGGATTGGTGAGCATTATTTATTAGCTTATGCAATCTTAATGTGTGCCACTGATTTGCAGCTTGGTTTGGTTGCTACCCTACCTATTTTCCTTGCTTCTATTTTACAACTATTTTCCATAAAAATTATGCACACAGTAAGATCTAGAAAAAAATCTGTTTTATTGTTTTCTTCATTACAAGCATTAATTTGGATTCCAATAATTTTTGTTTATAGTTTTGTAGGCATTAAAATTCCTAGTTTGATATTCTTTGTTTCACTGTATTGGGTATTTGGTTTGATAGTTTCTCCAATTTGGACTAGTTGGATTGGTGATCTTGTTCCAGAAAAAATAAGAGGCAAATATTTTTCAAAAAGACAAGTAGCAACCAGTATAGCTGTATTTGTGTCTTTTGTTCTTGGAGGATTTATTTTAACCTATGCCAAGGACACTCTTGGAGATGCTTACATTGGATTTGCAGTTATATTTGTACTTGCTTTATTGGCTAGGTTTGCATCTGTCTTTTTCTTAAATAAACAGTATGAACCAAAACTAAAAATTGAAAAGGAGAAGGAGTTTGCTTTAAAAGATTTTATTTTCCATTTCTCTAAAAGATTTAAAAAGGGACATTTTAACACTGCTGTTTTATATTTCTCTTTTATTAGCTTTGGAATTTATTTTATTGCCCCTTATATTGTTGCTTTTATGTTAAAAGATTTAAACTTTAGTTATATGCAGTATGCGGCTGCCATTGCTAGTTATTTAGTTGTGCAAGTTACATTGCTCCCAATTTGGGGGAAAATTTTAGATAAATATGGTTCTTTGTCTATCTTGAAATTAACTGGTATACTAATGGTAATAAATCCTTTCTTATGGATTTTCCCCAAAGAACTAGCCCATGTTGTATTCATTCAAATTTATGCAGGATTTGCAATGTCTGGTTTCATGTTAGCTTCCTTTAATTTCCTTTTAGAAACTACGACACCAAAGAAAAGAGCTACTGCAATTTCTTATTTTCATCTAATTAATGGAACGTTTATATTTTTAGGAAGTATTAGTGCTGCTTTATTGATTAAAGTTTCTTCTGGGTGGAATTTGGTTGCATTTAATGATTTATTCTGGTCAAAATATGTTATTGTATTTTTAGTTAGTGGTCTTTGGAGATTAGGGGTTTCTTTGACAATATTACCCAAGTTAAAAGAAATAAAAATACATAAGAAAATCTCTTCTGGAGATTTAGCTTTAAAAGTTATATCTTCTATTCCTGGAAAAGGATTACAAATACGTGCGCATGTACATTCTGGGAAATAATATCAAAAAGCTTATAAATTAACTATTGTTAACAAATTGCTATGAAATTTATGCCCCAAGAGATAGAAGTGCGATATGTTATCCCCTCTTTAAGAAAAGAATTATCTAAAGAGTTGCATAGATTAGGACATAAGCAGAAAGATGTGGCTAAGTTGTTAGATTTAACTCCATCTGCAGTTTCCCAATATCTTAAAAATAAAAGAGGAACATTGAACTTTAATTCTAAAGTGCAAAAAGAAATTAAATCTTCTTCTAAAAAAATAATAAATAATCCGGAAGTAGCATATAAAGAGTTATTTAAATTAACTAAATCGATTAGAGATTCTAAAGAAATTTGTAATATACATAGAAAATACGATGATGTTCCTAAAAAATGCAATATCTGTTTTTAAAATGCAAATAAATAAAGATACTATAATTGGAGAGTGTATTAGAAAGGTTGAAGGTAGTGCTGAGTACTTGTTAAAACGAGGATTTTTTTGTGTTGGTTGTGCAGCTGCAAACTTTGAAAGCCTTGGAGTTGGTTTAAGGATGCATGGTAAGACAGATGAAGAAATTGAAGATATAATTAAGGAGTTAAATAAAATGGCTAAAAATGACTGATATTATCTCCAATGATGGAAAGCTTTGGACTTATACTGATAAAGTTAAAGAGCATTTTTTTAATCCCAGGAATGTTATAAAAACCACTGAAGAAGAAAAGAGGTATGATAAAGAAGCAGATGGTATTGGGGTTGAAAACGCTCTTCCTTGTGGAGATATGATGAAGATGTGGATTAAGGTTTCTAATAGTCGTATTGTCGATTGTAAATGGAGAACTTTTGGTTGTGCTGTAGCAATGGCTTCTACTTCTATCTTTTCGGAGAAGGTTATTGCTAATGGTGGGATGAAAATTGATGATGCTTTATGCATAACTGCTATGAAAATTTCTAAAGATTTAGAAGAGTTGCCTACCCGAAAAATTCATTGTGCTGATTTGGTTCATAAAACTTTTAAGGCTGCAGTTGAAGATTATCAAAATAGAAAGTAATATTAATTCTTTAGGTTCTAGTTTCTTTATGAAATGTACTAAATGTAACAAAAAAATAGAAGAAACTTTTTTAGGAAAGATAAAAGGGACTTATGTTAAAGGGAAAGCTGTTTGTTCTGATTGTCAAAAAAGTTCTAAATAACGCTTCTGTAGCTCAGTTG
>JAIOSD010000028.1 GCA_021107835.1 archaeon | reverse complement strand
AAGCTAAAGATGCAATTGATGATTATATGAAGGGATTAAAATCTGGTGCTACTTATTGTGGTGCTAAAAATATTTTAGAGATGCAAAAGAATGTAAAATTCATTAAGATTACTGGTGCAGGGTTTAAAGAGAGTGCGCCTCATGATGTAAGAGAAGTATAGAAGTATTTATTGATATTATATTCGGCTTTCAAAGAAAGACAGGATCAAAGCGCAGCGTTTCTTTGAGTTTCTGTTGCCCCGTTACTTCTTAGCTATCACATAAAGTTTAGTATAATTCAGCTCCCCTTTTGATTTTGGTTCTCGTTCATACTTTTTCACAATAGAGAACCCATTTTTAACAAGCAAGTTCTTAATCTCGTCAAAAGAAATTATGTTTAAGAAAAGTTTTTCATCAGGTTTGAAAGGTTCATCGATAAAAATTTCCTCTGATTTTCCCCCTTGTAATGCAAGGTAAATTGTACCATCTTTTTTTAAAATTTGATGGAATTTTTCTAAAAGATCTGGAACATCTTTTTTAGGAATGTGAATTAAGGAACAAGAGGCTAAAATTCCATCGAAAGAATTAGGAGGAAAATCTATTTTTCTAATATCTTGTTTTCTGAAATTAATTTGAGGAAATTTTTGTCTTGCAATATTTAACATTTTTTTTGACAAATCTATACCAATTATTTCAAAATCTTTGGAGGACATAAATCCAGCATCAACTCCGACTCCACAGCCAACATCAAGAATTTTTGCATTTTTTGGAAGCAGAGCTAAAAATTCTTTAATATATTTTGAAGGTTTTGAAAACTCTTTTGCATAAGGTTCTGCAATTTTATCATATACAGAACTTGCTTGTTTTGATTTCTCCATAATAATATAAAAAAGGGGAGCTGATACTTAAAGCTTTTGAGGGGTAAAAATAATATTGAATTTAATCGCTGTTAATTGTCCCGAGCCGATAGGCGAGAGCGTAGCGTGGTCGAGGCGAAGCCGAAGAAGTTTGGGAGTTGGGTGTTACATCAAGAATGAAGTTCTATTAATTAAATAATAAAGGGCAAGAATAAAGAAACCAAAAGGTTTATATACTACTTAATAGTGACCATAATCATGGTAGATAATTTTAGAGATCCAAATAATAAGTATATGAAAATTGAAGATGTACTTGCAATGAATATTTCGCTCCTAACACCCATAGAAGTGGGGACAAGACCCCATTGTCAAAATGATGTTGATAGAGGAGATATTTTGGAAACACAATTACTTTATTATGCAGGTGTTGAAAAACAGACTAGTTATGACACTCTACGATATCATGAAAGATTGATAGATGAAAAACCTGTCGATAGTGGACAAGGAATGATGTTGCCAATAATTGATTTTATTAAACCTTTAAGAAGAGATTAATTCTTGCCTATTCTACATTTAGCCCAAATCTCAAATTGCATTAACAGTTTATATGCGAAAATAGCTATTTTAGTATAAGAAATGTTATATTCAATGATTTTTGTGAGTGACTAAACTTTTTTATTTGAATATTAAAGGTTAAAAACCTAAATCTTTAAAAATTAAATTTAATTCTTATTGTGATAATGACTGTAAATATTGTTGTTGGAATGCAATATGGTGACGAAGGCAAGGGGAAATTAGTCGATTTCTTGGCTAAAGATACTGATTATGTTGTTCGTTTTCAAGGGGGAAATAATGCTGGACATACTGTTGTAGTTAATGGAGAAAAAACAATATTGCATCTTATTCCTTCTGGGGCTTTTCATGATAATATATGTGTGATGGGAAATGGAGTGGTATTAGATTTAGAAGAATTAAAAAAAGAGATGGATATGTTAAAAGAAAAAGGGGTTGATTTATCTGATAGGTTTTTAATAAGTGAAAATGCGCATTTGATATTGCCTGCTGATGTTGAAGACTCTAAAGCAGATAAAATAGGGGGCACTGGAAAAGGTATTGCTCCTGCTTATACTAATAAATTTGCTAAGATTGGTTTAAGGGCTAGAGATATAATTAATGTTGAAGAAGATTTACATGAATTTGATTTGAAAGCTCGTGAGAATTTGGTTAAATTTAAAGATTTTTTAGTGGAACATTCTTATTTGAAAAAAAGTATTGTAAATGTTTCTAAAGTTTTGAATGAAGCTATTGATTCTGGTAAAAATGTACTTTTTGAAGGTGCTCAGGCTGTTGGATTAGATATTGATCATGGGCACTATCCTTTTGTAACTAGTAGTAATGCTAGTGCTGGTGGGGCTTGTACTGGAACTGGCGTTGGTCCAACTAAGATAGATAAGGTATTTGGGGTTTGTAAGGCTTATATTACTAGGGTAGATAGAGATGGTGAAAGTCCATTAACTACACAATTAGATGATAAAGTTGGAAAACATATGCAAGTGGAAGGAAATGAATATGGTGCAACAACTGGTAGGCCTAGGAGATGTGGTTGGTTTGATGTTGTTTTGGCAAAGCATGCTATTCGAGTGAGTGGTATTTCTGGAGTTGTTATGACTAAATTAGATGTTTTAGATGGGTTAAAAGAAGTTAAGATTTGTACTCATTATGAGTTAAATGGTTCTAGAGTTGATGATTATCCTGCTGATGCTATAGTACAAAGGAAATGTAAACCTGTTTATGAAACTTTTAAGGGCTGGGAGAATACTAAGGGTGTGAAGGCTTTTGAAGAATTACCTTTAGAAGCTCAGAATTATGTTCGAAAAATTGAAGAGTTAATTTGTGTTCCTGTTATTATGGTTACAAATGGTTCTGATAGAGAAGAGTGTATTAAACTGAAAGAGTTTTAGAATTCTTTTAGTATTTTTTTCTTTACTTTATCGAAATCAGGTATGTGTTCAACTAGGTTTTTCAGTTCTGGTTTCCAGATTTTTCTTTTATCTTCTATTTTTTCTTTTAGTTCTTTAAGTGAAAATTTTTTGTTATAGTATTCTAGTTTTTTGTTTATTATTTTTTTATTTGGTTTTATGTTGTTTATTATTAAGAATTCTGTGTCGAATAGGTCTCTTGCTTTGTTTCTTGTTACTATTGTTCTGATTTTTTCTGCAAACATCTCTTCTAGGTTCATTGTTTGTATATAGAATGTTGGTGTATCTGGATATTTATGTATTATTCTTGTCATATTTGTTTTTTGTTGTATTTTTTCTCTTAGAGAAAAGTCTAGTTCTACTTTTGATGTTGTTTGTCTTGATCCATCGTATAATGGCCCCTTGTATCTTATTGTGTATTTTTTTGATACTAGTGTGCTTTTTGTTTGGGTTATTTCTGCTTCTATTTCTTGTTCTTCTAAAAATTTTTTTATTTTATCTAAGATTTTTTCTATGTTTGTTTTTTCTTTTACTGTGAAGTCTAAGTCTTCTGAGAATCGATTTAGGGAGTGACATATCATGAGTGCAGTTCCTCCTTTGAAAACTAGTTTTTCTGGTGCTAATTTTGATATTGCGTGTAAAGTTATTATGTGTAAATAGTTTTTTTCTGTTTGTCCTAGGTTTAGTCCTATGTTTTTCGCTATTGTTTGTAGTTCTCTTTTTGTTATCATAGTTCTATTTCCTCATTGATATTTATTTTCCATCTTTTGTTTGTTTTCTCTGTTTTGGGTAGTAAAGGATTTAATAATGGGTAATTATTGTTTTCAATTATTTCTTTTTTGAATTCTTTGTATATGTTTATACCTGTTTTATTTAGTAGGAATCCTGTTTTTTTTATTAGGTTTAAATTATTTATTTTTTTTAAGTAATTTATTATTTTCTCTTTCTCTAGCGGTTCTTTTATTAATTCTGTTAGTTCGTTTGGCATTACTCCTGCTTTTGGGTATTGTAAACAATCTAGTAATAATTTTTCTTTTTCTGCTATGAAAAATTCTAAGTTTTCTATTTTGTATTTCTTGTATCCAAACATACTTTTTTTATTTATTGTTATAAATTCTATTTCTTTTAGTTCTTTTTTTCTTTTTGTTGTTGCTATTTGTATTTTTATTGGTATTTGATTGGTGAGTTTGTAGTGATGGAGTGCTGTTCTAAAGGATGTGTAACTGGGTGTTATTATTATTGTTGCGTAGGTTAGTGGATTTGTTTGTACTGTGTATTTTCCTTTTTCTATTTTTGTAATTTTATTTTTCCATCTCACTATAGTTGTTGAAGGATACTTCTTTTTAAGAAATCCTTTGAGCATTTTTCCTGTGAAATAAGGGAATTGTTTTAGTTTTTCTTTATCCATATTTCTTTTTTATGTTTTAGACTATATAAATCTTGTTATTTTATAATAAACTGTACGTTTATGTCTAGTTTGTAGCATTTTTTAAGGATTTTGATATGTAATTGTTAAGTGTACCATATTTTTAGAATTCTTTTAAATTTTTTTGAGATTTATTTTGTGCTACTTTTTGATATGTTTTCCAGGTTTGTCTGAATATTTCTGGGTGTTTGTCCCAATTTTGTTTTAGAAATGCTATTGTTATTGGATTTGAAGGATATCCTGGCCCAACTTCCCCATATTTTTTTCTTATCTTTTCTATTTCTCGGTCTCTCGTAACCTTTGCTAGGATGGATGCTGCTGAAAATGCTCAGGTTTATATTAAAGAAATTGAGGAATTACTTAATGTTAATATTATGATGGTAACTAATGGGCCAGGTAGAGAAGGGTGCATTTCAATTAAAATGAAAGAGTTTATTTGAAAGGTTTACTTTTCTTCCAAAACCATTTGAAGTAGTTATTGAAAGACTTTGTTATTTCAGGATTATTTATTTCAATAGTAATCGGATGAACCCCTTGTGGGATGGCAATAACTGTAACATCTTTATAAGTCATTATCCAAGAAGGAGATTCTAGATCTAAAGGCATTTTTCTAGCATCAACACCTTTGAATTTATTTCTTTCTTTCAAAATTACATCTGAAACTCCCCTATCATATAATAATCTAGCTTTGATTTTTCTTTTCTTTCTTTCTTTGTGGTCTTTTTTCCAGTAAGCGTGATGGTGTCCTGGTTGAGTTGCTGGTAAACCTAAATTAAGATATTCCTCCCCTTCTCTTAAAACTTCGAATCTTTTTTTGTAAGCTGTCATTAAACCTTTGAAACCTTCATAAACTGTAACTACACTTGTTTTAGCTACAGCCCTTTTCATTAACAATTGGGGAATTATTTCTTTGATTTCTTTTTCGGTTTCATCAATATTTTCTTTTTGTTGTTCTAAAAACTCAATTAAATTTTCTGGTGATTCTGCTTGGAAATGCTTAGTTTTATCTTTGTAAATGAATGAAATTAAACCCTTTTCAACTAACTTTTCTAATATTTGATATATAATGCTCTTAGTTACTTTGCTTTTATCCACTATTTTGCCCACACTTGATTCCCCAAGCTCTGTAATAGCTAAGTATACTCTAGATTCCCCACCTGTTAATCCTGCTTTTTTTAAGGTGTTTATCATAGTACCTGTACAGGTATACTAGTATTTATATATGCCTATTAACTGTATAGTAATAACAAGAAGCAACCAAAGAGTTGTTTCAAAAAGGAGGATAAAAAATGATAAATGAATATGAATTAAAAGGAGAAACGAGGATTGGGGGTTGGACTGAATTGGGAACTGTAGAAAAACGCTGCTACGAAAAAGGATTAGGTGAGTTGAGGGAAGATATTCAGGGGCTAATTAGTAGGGGGGATTGTAATGATGGTACTTTATTGGCTGCAGATCTTGGCGAACATATTTACACATATTTTTCAAAAGTTGTTGCGCAATTAGAGGAGCGCCAAATTTATGGAGTAATCGATCAAAAATCTGTAGAACAATACAATGTAGAGAACGACGTTGGATATTCGCTTGGAGAAGTTATTTATGAAGCTATTGAAACTCGAGAAAACGCGGAACTGATTGCTAAAGGAGAAATGTTGTCTCAAAAACAATGGGAAGCAAAGAAAGAAGAAATGTACTTAGAAGGGAGGTTGGACTAAAATGAATGATACATTACAAAAAAAATTACAAGAAATGGAAAAGGAAAGTTCATCTCCTAGTTTGGAAGGTGTTAAACCTACTTTGAAAGAAAGGGCTTATTTTTTGACAAGGTACTTGTCAAAATCAGTTGAACACATTACTGGAACGTATACTATACTTAGAGATACTTATCTTGACCTTATGGATGAAGAAACTTTATATCTGTCGATCGGTAAACCAATTAGGGTTTTTGGTGACCTATCAGACGACTATGTTACTGTATCAGTAGAAGGCAAAACATTCGAAGCAAGGGTAAGTGCAGATGATGCTGGAAATGTATCTTTTACTGGTTCAAGGTGTGCTCCAGCTGGATTTATAGAGTACCTCACCACAGCAAGGAAATAAAGAAAATATTGTAGAATATTTACTCAAAGATAGCACAAGAGAATATTTATTTAAACAAGATGAAGGATCATACAAACTGTTAGATTCTTTATCTTAATTTTTTTCTTTTTTCTAGAATTCTTTTAATGAACTTTGGTTTTTACTTTGTGCTACTTTTTGTAGTGCTAAAAATATTTTAATTATACTGGAAAGAATAAAAATTTGTGTTCTTTGTAAAATAAAAGGTACTTATAATTTTTAATTATGTCTGCAAATTGATTTTTTGTTTCTTCAATAAAATTTCTTAAATCTTGAATTGTGTGTAATTGAACTTCTATTTCAATATCATCCCCCCCTAAGACTTCGTTATCATAAGTTACATTTTGATGTAGTTTTAAATATGATCTAAATTGTTTTTCTTTTTCTTCTGTCAAATTATGAAGATTAAAATGAATTTTAAAATATTGATATCCTAATTTGTCTAAACCAAATACAGTTCTATATCCGATTATTACTTTTTTCTTCTCTAATTGTTTTATTCTTGAAGTGACTGTTTTTGGGGTTATCTTTAGTTCTTCAGAAAGTTCTAAAATAGAGATTCTTGAATTTCGAGCCAGCATTTTTAGGAGTTTTATATCAATATCGTCTATTTTTATCTCTTGAGGTTCGGTAATAAAAACTAATTCTTTTCTATTCTTGTTTTTTTCTAAAATATAGGTTCTGGGAAAATATGAAACTTTTGTAAATATTGTAAGCCATCTTTTTTCTATGAAATCTCTATATTTTTTTAGAAACTCTTTCCATAAAAGATTCGTATCTTTTATTGATTTGGTTAGAATCCACATTCCTAAATCATATTCTCCATCTATTGAAACAATCCAAGTAATAATTTTTTGTTTCTTTAGAAATTCAATTATTTCAGATTCTTTCTTTTGGGTTGTATTTTGTAATTTTAGGTATAGTCTAAATGAAATAAAACCTAATTTTCCTACATCTATTACTGTATGAAATTGTTTGATTATTCCGTTTTCTTGGAGTTTATTTATTCTATAAATTATTGAATCTTTGCTTAGTCCAACTTTTTTCGCAATTTCATGATAAGATTGCCTACTATTAGTATCTAATTCATATAGTATTTTTCTGTCTTTTAGGTCTAATTTAAACATATATTAGATTATTCGGTATTTATGTATATAAATATTTCTGTTTTGGCGCAATATTGGATAATAAGTTTCTTATAGTATAGTATCTAGTTATTACTATATGGGGATAAATAAAATGACAAACGAAACACAAAAACCAGTTGAAAGAGAATTAGGCATAAATCCTAGAGAAGACCAATATCTAGGGGATAGATTAGTTGACTTAGCTGTGGCTTTTGTAAAGGAACAAACTCAAAAAAATAATCTTGCTAGGGAAAATTATACAAATGCGGGGGAATTTTATGCCAATAGAGTTTATTATGGCACAAGAATAGGGAGAATAGAATTTTTACCTTCTCCTGTAGTCGAAATTGAAAGAGAGCATAGTGCTTGGGGAACTTATTGGGAAGCTTACATCTTGAAAATTCAATCTGAAAAAGGATTATTGAGTTGTAGCTATCCTGCCACACAAGATACAAAATTCTATGAAAGTTTAGTTAAGTTTATGGAACAAGGAGAATAAAATGAGAAAATTAAGAAAAGTTGTCAGAAATAAAATACTTGAAAGAGAGCTCTGGAGACAGGGTTTTGAAATTCCTGGATTTAGCATGGCAGAAAGACCAATAAAAATAAATGAAATGGGATTAAACCCTTATTTAAGAAAAACAGATTCCGAACAAGCTCCTAGATATACCCGATTAATAATTTATACGTATGATCTCCCAGAAAGTGATAGTGCATGGATTGGAAATAGAAAAGATTTTGAAGGTAGAAGTTTAGAACCTCCCTTAAAGCAAGAAGAAGTAGATGAAATTGCAGAAAGATATAATGTCAAATCACCTTTATTTCCGGGGGGAGTTTACGCTGGATTGAGATTACAAGATTATGGTTTTAAAGTAGATTTGACAAATAAACCATTTGTTGCTAGAGAAAACCTGAGAAATTTAATTCTAGCTTATGATACTGCTATTGAATTAGGAAAAGATAAATACAAACAACATATGGCCGAATTAGAAAGATTAGCTTCTGAAAAAACAACTTCAGAAGAATTTTAGCGAGTCTCTTTTGGGGGGGTGAATGAGGTAGAGATTGATGATGGTTTTTGTTAGTATTATTAGAGGTAGCCCAGGCCGGGGACTAAATAGGCGATACTGATGAAGAAGTAGAAGATATTTTAGAGAAGAAATAATCTTCTTATTTT
>JAIOSD010000064.1 GCA_021107835.1 archaeon | reverse complement strand
ATGTTACTGGCCTATTGGTGGATGATGACTTGTATAAATCTAATAAAACCCCTGACTGATTATTTCTTGTTTTTGTATTGCCCTGTTAAATGAGGCGAGGGCGCAGCGTGGTCGAGGCGAAGCCGAAGAAATTTGGGATTTGGGCGTTACATCTAGAACGAAGTGATACTTTAAGACACAGAATTAAGGGGCTTTGGCGTTTTTATCTCAGAAGATTATTTGTTGTAACTATATAGTGAAGAATAAACCGAAAGGTTTATAAACTTTGAGTTTATTCAATATTCTAGGTGAAATAAAATGCCAGAAGATGTAAAAAATTTACTATTGAGTGAAGTTCAAAATAATAATCCTAGTGGATATTCTAGATGCAAAGTTCGTTATAGTGGAATAGCTGGTGAAGGAAGAGATTGGGCATACCGAGCAGGTGGAGACCCATTTGAATTTGAAATCACTCCAGCACAAGCAAATTTGCTATCAAGATTACAGGATTCTATGCAACGAAGACTTACAGAACCAGAGTTAGAACTTATGGTTGATATACCTGCAACATTAAAGAATAGAACTGGTGACGGAAGTTTTCATGTAACTGGAAGTGCTCAAGTTGCTCAATATGATTTATTGAGATAATTTTTTCTTTTAGCCAAAGCCCCATTTCTCTTTTTTAGGACTCCAAATTTATTGGATTTAATCGCTGTTATATTCCCCGTTAGGAGCGAAGCGGAATGAGTGAACCTTTTAAGCCCTGTTAAACCCTTTTTCTTGAAAAGAAAAATCGAAATTTTCGTTAGAAAATCAGAGAAGTTTTTTTATTATAATAAATCCTCTTTCATTGCCATCCCATTTCTTATTCATTAAATCGATTAATTCATTAATATCTATTTTCCAAGAGTTTTTTGCATCGCTATCAGGATCACAGATTGTTAGCATGTTAGAATCAGTGTCTACTTTAGATATTAACACATAATGGCCCACTTCAATTTTTCGTGGTTTTTCTTGTCTCAACCAAAAATCAACAATAATATCATTATCTTCTGTAATATTTTTTACAATGAATTCTTTAGGATTGGATACTTGGCTTATATTGTATTCTTTGGCATGCAAGGCTAAATTATACTTTTTGAAAATCTCATTTAGATGAGTGTCAAAACTTTTGAGAGATACACCAATTTTTGTTTTAATTTTACCATTAACAATTCGTTGAGGCATGGCATAATGATAAACATTTTTCTTTAAAATACCTGTATTTAATTCTAAAGCAATTTCTTCTTGATCTACCCATAATCCTCTTCTGAAAAGAACCATTTGTACACAGCAAGGGCCGCAAAAAGCAGGTTTCTGATACAAATGTTTATACGGGGGATTAAACTTAATAATTGGCATATTTATGAAATTTATTTTAGTGTTTATATAGCTTTTTAGTGGTCCTTTTCTTGATTGTATTTAAGCCCTGTTCAACGACCTGAACAAAATCTTTGATTTTGTGAAAGCCTGCAAGGCGTGGTCGGAGTGTAGCGAAGCAAGTTTCTAATTCTCCATCATTAATATTTCTAAAATCTCTTTTAGTTTAGGTGAGTTTTTAGCCATCCTATTAAATCTGATGTGTGCGCCCTTTTTTGTTTCTTTTTTTTTAAAAGAAAATAGAAATAATCTTGTTACTATAGAAATCTTTTTAAGTAAAGCTTGAATACTATAAATTATGGGATTATCTTTACTTTCAGCAATGCAAATTCAAGGAAATGAAACTTTGGTTGATACTTATCAGCATAAAGAATCAGGGAAATATGGTTATGCTATTACCCATAATGAAGATAAATATTGTCGTCCAATAGTTTCATGTAATCCTGATTATGATTCAAGAGATGCTGCTCTAACAGCAGGAACTGAATTGATGAAGCAAATAAAAGAATTAGATTTAAGCCCTCAAAGAAAATCTCTTGTTGAAATTATGGGTGGAGAAGAAACAGCAAAAACTGTTGATTCCATTGTTCAGACTTCAAAAAAATAAAAGATTATTTCTAAATAAAATTTCAAAACTGAAAGTTTTGGCAAATTGTCTGAAAGACTAAGTGTATACCCGTTTTTAAAACTTAAACTCAATTGAAACTAATCCTTGTTAGACGTCCCGACGACTGAAAGGGGGAGAGCCTGCAAGGCGTGGTCGAAGTGGAGCGTAGCGTAACGGAGAAGTTTTTATTTCAGGCACGTAAAAATCCATATAGTAATTCATCATAATATCTATTATTCTGAAAAACTTGCTTTTCTTGTTTCCCTTCTAATTTAAAACCTGCTTTTTCTAAGACTCTTCCAGATGCAGGATTATTAGAAATAATCGCTGCCCAAACTTTTTTAAGTTTCAGATCCTTAAATGCGAATATTAAAATTTGTTTTAATGCTTTTGTAGCAATTCCTTTTCCCCAATATTCTTTTGTAATAAAATATCCGACTTCAAATATTTTTTTATTTGAATTGGGATTTTCTAGAACGACTGTCCCAACCAAATTTTCTCCAAAGAAAATTGCGAATTCAAAAGTATCCTTGTTGCTACAACTATTCTTTATATATTTTGTAGAAGCATTTAAGGTAAAAGGAAATTTTATTCCTGTAAGAGTTTTAACAACATCTTTATTGTTTAAGCAGAGTTGTAATTCCTTTGTATGTTCCAAAGCAAGTTTTTTAAGTTTAACATCCATATTACATAATTATTATGACAAATTAATAAATCTTTTGTTTAGTGCCTGAAATAAAAATTACGTTTAATCCTTGTTATATTCCCTCGATAGAGGTTGATTTTTAGTGCAACGATGCCGAAGGGAAATTTCAGAGTTGGACTTGGCGCCGTTACATTTATATATCAATATAGGATTATGATTTATATGTTAGAAAAAGTAAAGCAGTTTGTTAAAGAATCTTTTGAGAAATGTGCTACTGGTAAAAGTGTTGAACACTTTGAAAGAACAGTTTATTGGGTGCAACAATTAAAATCTGATGCTGACGAAGCAATTCTTATAGCTGCTTATGCTCATGATATTGCTAGAGCATTTAGGTGTACTAATTCTGAGCAAACTTTTCAAACTCGTGAATTGAATGATCCTGAAATCTTAGAAGAACATCAAAAAGAAGGAGCAAAAATTATGACTGATTTTTTGAAAAAGGAAGAGTTTGAAAAAGATAAAATTCAGAGAATTGCGAATATGATTCTGAAACATGAAGTTGGTGGGGATGAAGAATCAGATTTAATTAAGGATGCAGACAGCATCAGTTATCTTGAAGTAAATGCACCTAAACATGTAAGAAAACTTGTTGCACCATTAGGTAAAGATAAAGTCGAAAGAAAGATTCGTTGGATGTTTGAAAGAATATCTTCTGAAAAAGCAAAACAAATTGCTGAACCATTCTATAAAAATGCTATTGATATTCTAGATTCTAACTAATTCTTTAAGGCGCCAAGTCCAATTGAATATAACGATGTTATGCTTCGGGGACTTTACGTCCCCGCAAGACTAACGCAGTTAGTCGCAGAGTTTTCAAGTTACCGTGCATAGAGCGTTGCTGTCAGAAGTCTTTAACACTTTTGGTTTAGGCAAAAACAATTAGTTGTTTAGTAGTTAGGGGCTCTCGTTTATTCTTTATTAATTATTTATTAGTAGTAACTAAATAGAAAGTTTTATAAATGATTGATTATATTTTTATATAATAAAATGGCAGATGAAGAAATTCCGCAGGTTAATCTTCCAGAAGAATCTGGCTTGTACAAAGTAATTCAAATTGAAGAAGCAAATAGTGGTACAGCTTATTTAAGATTTAGTAAGCGCAGGAATCAAAGTTGTGAAAGACATAGTGAGATTTTAAGCGATTTTGCTGATGAAGTTAGTATAGATCTTGTAGTAGAAGGAAGATCTGATTCTCCAAAATTTCCTGAAAATAGTAGTTATAGATTGGTTGGCGCTGGAGTTTGTCAGCATGATGCTCTTTATAGTCGTGGTTATTTTTGGGGAGATAGTAGTGGATATGAAATAGGAATTGATGAAGAGCATTTAGGAAGCCTACGAAAAGATCTTAAAGGTAATGTTCATTGGTTACCTTTTATCTCTCATGTGGTGCCATTTTCTGAGTGATTTAAGTAGTTGAGAGCCCCCTATTTTATTTTTAGTATTGTTTTTGCCGCCATAGAGTTTTACATTGTTAAAGACAGCAACGCATTAGTTTAGAGAATTTCCGATAGGATTCTTCTCATTAAGGTAACTTGAAAATTAAGCATAATCGCTGTTAAGTTCCCTGTAAAGGCGAAATAGCTTAAATTTGAACAGTTTTTTGTGAGAATATTAAGATTTTCGAGTATTGAACTTTTGTGAGATATTGAATTTAATTCCTGTTAAATGAGGGTGAGCGAAGCGAAAGTGCAACGTCCCCAAAATTCTGAAAGAATGTTGAGTTCTTCAGTTGGCAATAGTTTTTTAAATAGATAAATTTTCTAATTATTATCATGAAATGGTATGCAATAAGCGGTTCTTGGAGAATTACAAATGACGAAGTGAAAAGAGATGTAGAAAGAACCGTTGAAAAAATAATTTTAGCTGGAGATGGAATAATTACTGGCGGAGCTTTAGGTATTGATTATTTCGCAACAAATGTTGTTCTTAAAAAGGGAGATTCAAGAAGACAGCTAAAATTATATCTACCTATAAAATTAGAAAATTTATGCAAACATTTTTTTAAGAGAGCTGAGGAGGGGGTCATTACTAGAGAACAAGCTGAAATGGTAACATCACAATGGAGGGAAGTAGAAAGAATATGTGGGGATTGTATATCTGATGAATGGGGGTATACAGAAGCAAATATAGAAAGTTATTATGGAAGGAATACAAGAATTGTGGAGGATTGTGATGTTTTATATGCTTTTCATGTAAATGATAGCAAAGGCACTCAGGATGCAATTGATAAAGCTAAAGAATTGGGTAAAGAAGCTCGCGTAAAAAAGTATTATGTTGAGGTCAACTGAAGAATTTCATTTAATCGCTGTTATGTGTTTTTTCTGCAAGAAAAAATGCCAAAGCGAAGCGTAGGCACAGTATGACGCAGGAGCCAGCCGTCATCTTTTACAAAGAGCAAGAGCATAAGTTTCTTTAGAATCAGAATATATTTTCACACTAGAAAAGAACTTCTTAAGTATTTTTTTAAACTCGGGTTTGGTGTATTTATATGATACTGCTGTAATTATAACATCTCCTTTTTTGAAATTTAGAGTTCTTCCGATATGTTTAATCGTTTTGTCTTTCTTTAAAATATACAATTCCTCAATTCTGGAATTGACAAAACGAACATCATAAGCAATATCATTTTTTGTTAAACCTAATTGTTGTGGTATCTGAACAAGCCATTTATTAATTATGGTGTCTTTGTATTCTTTTGTCCAATCGTCATTGCCATTTTTTAATCCATTACCAATCAGAAGAATATCATCTTTGTTCATGCTTGTTTTTATTCCATGCAAAATATCTTCTCTATCAAAGTTACCTAAAGTATTGCCCAGCAACATCATAAAATGAGTTTCAAAGCCGACTTCTCTGAAAAGAGGAGTAATACTATTAAGATTTTCAAAGTCTGAGATATTCCATCGAAATTCCAATACTTCACCGACTTTTAATTTACGAATAGTTTTGGCGGCCTTTGAAACCATGTAAGAACTAATATCAATAGGGCAATATCTAATTTTCATATGCTTTGCTAATTCATGAATGAACAGAGAGGCTTTTTGTCCATCGCCACAACCTAAATCAATTATATTACATGAAGTTTTAGGTAAAGCATGAACAAAGTCTTTCATGTGTTGCTTTATCAAAGACACCTCCTTTTCAATAATGGTTTTCTTGTATCCTTCAGTTTTACTCAAATCAAGAAAACCTTGGGCTTGTTTTGGAGTTAGATACCATAACTTAGAATCTGCAACATCCCAAACCCTAGTTTTCCCCTCGAGTTTATATCCTCTTTTGAGAAGTTCTTTGAAAATTAAATCATTGATTTCCATAGTAATAAAAAATATATTCTGAGAGTTATAAATCTTGCGAAAGTGAATCATTAAGGCTGGCTCTGAGTAATATTGCACATAACAGGGTTTATCAGTACTTTGCCGAATTTTTAAGGGAATTAGTGGTAAAACGGTTAAATTCAATTAACGCCTTGAAGTTTTTTATATTCATTCTTTAGTGATTATTTGTGGTTTTTTGTATTTTTTGGCAAAAAGTAAATTATTTATAGTCAAACTCACTTATATATTTTATGCCAGTAGATGTTAAGGAAGCTATAAGG
>JAIOSD010000065.1 GCA_021107835.1 archaeon | reverse complement strand
TAAATTTTTGCTGACTTAGAGCTTATCACATTGTCCAAATTTTGGGGACCACCGCCCTTTTCACTTAGGGGAGTTATCAACAACACTCCCCTTTTTTATATACTATGGTAGAATTTTGACTAAAATAGCCAATATGCTATAATTTAATTAGAGGTGTGGAAAACTTGTATCCTTTCCACAAAAGACAAGCATGGGGATTTTGCGGAGGTGTGAAATTTTATCAATATCTTATTGATACTCCTTTCTGTCACATCTCCGCGCTGTAAAAAATAAATTTATATAAAATGCTTAAAACTGTTGAACAATTAAGAAAGTCTGTTAGGACTAAACTATTTGAAAGAATAGTTTGTGGTTCGTTCAACTACCACAAGCAAGTCCTAATAGACTTTTTTAATTGGTAATATGGACAATGGTTGGATAAAACTTCATAGAAAAATTTTAAAAAATGCCATATCAAAAAAACCGAATTATGCGTGGCTGTGGGTTACCTTACTTCTAAAAGCAAATCATAAAGAAAATAAATTCATTTGGAATGGCAAAGAAGAAGTATGTGAAAAAGGACAAATTTTAACAGGAAGAAAAAAATTATCTCAAGAAACAGGAATTTCAGAAACAACGATTGAAAGAATTCTAAAAATGCTTGAAAACGGACATCAAATTGAACAACAAAAGACAAATAAGTTTAGGCTAATCACAGTAATAAACTGGCAAGAATATCAAGGAAATGGACATCAAACGGACAACAAGCGGACATCAAACGGACAACAAACGGACACAAACAAGAATGATAAGAATGATAAGAATATTAATATTGGGGCAAGCCCCCTAAAATATAAATGGCAAGATGAAGGATTAGAAGCTGTCAAGTTTTTTAAAGACGGAGAAAAATATAAATCTCGTATTCTTAAATGTTTTAAGGATAATAACCAATTCGCTAATACCGCCTTTTCAGATTGTAAGGAACTTGAAAGAAAAAACGCTATGTATTTTTTTGCGGTTTATAATAAAATGAATAAATGAGATTTTTATGGAGGATTTTAGAAATCAAATTTATGCGATTATGATTTTGGGAATAGCGCTTTTGTATTTTTTGACATTTCTTTTAATAAAACATTTTATTAACCTATACAACTAAAAGGAGAGAAAAATGGACTTAACGGATCAGATGAAAAAGCGGTATGAGGAACTAAAAAAGGAAAAGGAAAAAATTGATAAAGAGTTCAAAGCGGTGGAAGCTTACCTTGTCGCAGTTGGGGAAGTTCAAAAGAAAAAAAGAGGGAGAAAGAAGAAAGATTAAAACAAAAAGGGGGGTTCATTCTATGGACTCCCCGAATTAACAAAAGCTGTGTAAAAATTTATGGAGGAATATGAAATTAAAAAATGTTTTTATTGTGGTGAAGACGCTAATACTAAAGATCATATAATCCCAGTAAGTTATTACTATTCGGGGAAAAGACAAAATCGTCATTTTACAAGTGATTATGGCAAGGAAAATATTGTAGATTGTTGTAGAGAGTGTAATTGTATCGCGGGCAATAAAGTTTTTGATAATGTATATAAAAAAAAGGAATACATTCAAGAAAGATTAACAAGAAAATATAAAAAAGTAATTAATTCTCCTTTTTGGAGTGAAGAAGATATTAATGCAATGGGCAAAATGTTAAAAAGAGAAATAAAAATACAACAAATGGCAAGAAGTTGGGCATTAAATAGAATTAATTACCCAGTAGAAATGTATCCAATAGTAATGTTAAATTATGAGCTTAAAAAGTTTTTAGAAAAAGAGTTATGATTGCGGGGAAGAAAATGACAATAAAAACTCACCATGGGCTATTTTTGGACAAATTTAGCTATTGTGGCAAGAGGACGGTGGAGACAGAGCGATAAAGTAATATAAATAATTAAGAGATACAATAGAATATATGAAATTTGATGAGAATAGTTGGCACCAAGCGATTATGGCAATTATTTTAATAATTATTGCCGTTTGGATCGCCTGGTCCTAATCTTTATAAATATAAAAATTTTCAAACTTTTTTCCAACACCACTTTGCAAAAGCTGGTCTTCTATATCACGCTTTAAATCTCTTTCTCTAAAATATTCTTGTTGTTCCAAATCAATGTCGTAAACCCTGCCCCCAGTAAAGAAAGCCATAAATTTATTGACTTTGTCTAAATCCTTATCAAATATTTTTTCTAAAGTATTTTGGAATCTTGAAGTTGGGATATTTCTAAGAGTATGTAAAACCTTTGGAGACATTTGATAATAGGTTTTACCTTTATACTCATAACTTTTTACATTCAATATTTTATCCAACCAATCGGGCATAGTCCCGTTTTGTTTTGCTTTTATTAAAAGCTGGCCGGTGGCAGGGGCAACCTTATTAATATCAATAAGCTTTTTTTCTCTAAAAAAATCATAACCAAGTTTGGCTTCTAATGGATATTTAACCAAAGGATTTAGACTTGAAAGGGTAGAGCCTAAAGGTTCATTAATTCTTTCAATAAATTCCTCTAAAGGAAGTCCTAATTTTGAAACATACTTATTGTCTTTTACTTTGAATCCAAGACTTGATAAAACCCAGTCCGGCAAGCCGGCGGTGGTCCCCAAAATTTGGACAATGTGATAAGCTCTAAGTCAGCAAAAATTTAAAGGAGCTGATATGAGCAACAAACGAAAACGCTACACCCCTGCATTTAAAGCAAAAGTGGCACTGGCCGC
>JAIOSD010000025.1 GCA_021107835.1 archaeon | reverse complement strand
TTATTCTTTTTCTTTATTGATTTATTTAGTAGATCTAATTGCCATTCCATTTTTTAATTCTTTGTGTATGTTTTCTATCTTTTCTCCAGCTTTATCCCACGAATATTGTGTTACTGCTAATTCCCTAACTTTTTTTGAGATTTCTTTTAATTGTTTTGGATTTTCTATAACTATGTTTATTTTCTTTGCTAAATCTTTTATATCTTTTTCTTTTGCATATATTCCTAAATTTCCAAGCATGTTTTTGTTTGAAGATGAATCAAATAATACTACTGGGAGACCCATTCCAATGTAATTGAAAACTTTTGCATTTGCTTCTTTTGATTCTAATGTTTTTGGGGATATTGCTATGTCTCCTAGTGCTAGATGGTTTGAAGCTAAATTATAATCTATTTTTCCTGTAAAAGTAATTCTTTTTTCTATTTTTAATTTAGTTGCTAGTTCCTTACATCTTTCTGTTCCTGGATAACCCATAATTAGAAAGTGAATATTTTTGTTTGTGAATGGGATTGCTTCTATTAAATGGTCTATGCCTTTGTGAGGTTGTAGGCCCCCTAAGTAAAGTGCTATTTTCTTATCTTTTGGAAGATTTAATTCTGCTTTTTCTTTTTTTGGATGAAAGATATTTGTGTTTACTCCATCTTCTATTGTGATAACCCTTTTTGCCTTTAATTCTTCTTTTAGAAAAGAAGTAACGCCTTGATTACTTGTGATTATTAGATCTGCTCTTTTTGTTATGAATTTTTCTAATGTGTTGAATATTTTATGTTTTAATCCTTTCTTTTTTAGATATCCATGTCCACTTAGTTCTCCAACTAAAGATCCCTGACAGTCAAATACTAATGGGGTTTTTTTGAATAATTTTATTGCCCAACCGATTAAAGCGCCTTCGTGTAAATGGGCATGAATTATATCATAATTATTTGATAAAAGCAATCTTAAACTTTTAAAAAATAAGAGAATGTTTGCAGGATATTTATAAATTGATGGCCCTGGGCTTGTTTTTTTGTATCCTGGAAGTTTGATTGTTCTTTTTACTTCTACTCCTACTGGGTCTTTTCCTAAGGGGTAAGTAGCTATTGTTATTTTGTGTCCTAATTTTTGTAAAGCTTTTGCTTCTTCTAGGACCCTCATATGCCCCCCCCTATCTGAGAAAAAGGGGGTTGGGGCAATCATTAGTATCTTCATTTTATACGATAAGTTTCGTTATCTTTATAATAAATTTTTGTTAAGATGTCTGCTATTAAGCCGAAGATAACGAATTGTATCCCTATTATAATTAATAAGATGCTTAGGGCTAATAACGGTCTATCTCCAATTGGAACTCTTTCTATTATTCTAATGTATGCTAAATATAAAAGTATTAAAAATCCTATTGCTCCGCTTACTAAGCCAGCGCCCCCAAACAAATGAATTGGTCTGGTTGAAAATTGCATCCAGAACTTTAGGAGAATCATATCTAATAATCCTTTTAGTCCCCTTGTTGCGTTGTATTTTGTTTTTCCAAATTTTCTTTTTCTATGGTTTACTTTTATTTGGGCTATTTTAAATCCCTTTGCTCTTAGAATTACATGTATGAATCGGTGCATTTCTCCGTAAAGATTTAGATCTTTTATGCATTCTTTTTTGTATGCTCTCATGGTACATCCTGAATCTTGTAGTTTATCGTTTAGAAGAATTTTTCTTAATATTTTTGCTACTTTTGAAATAGATCTTATTTTGAAGCTATCTTTTCTTTTTTCCCTCCAACCTGCTATAATGTCATACCCTTTTTCTATACTGTTTAATAATTTTGGGATATCTTTTGGATCATTTTGTAGGTCCCCATCCATTGTTATTATTACTTTTCCTTTGCTTGCTTTGAATCCAGCATCTATGGCCGCAGTTTGTCCAAAGTTTTTTCTGAAGTGTATAACTTTTGTGTTGTTATCTTTTATGTTGTTTAGAATTTCTTCTGATTTATCTGTGCTACCATCATTTATGAAAATTATTTCGTAACTTTTTTTTAATTTTGATAATGTTTTAGTTATCTCTTTATGTAAAATTAATATATTCTTTTCTTCGTTATAAGATGGGATTATTATTGAGATTTCTACCATTTTACTTTCCAAGTATAAATATTAAACCCATTCATTCCTTGTTGATGATCAAATAATTCAAAATTATCTAAATTTTTTCCTTCATAATAAAATAATTCTGTAAACATACTGTTTAATAAATCTGGATGCATGAAAATGGTTTTAGATTTTGAAGGAATGTATGCTAAAACAATATCTTGCGTTCCTTCTTCTGCTGTATACACCTGTTTATCATCTCTCCAAGCCATTATTTGTATTTCTCCGTTTTCAGTTGTTACTGTTGCTATATTTTCATTTAGATATATTTTTGCTCCGTTTGAACAGATTACTGTGTTATTTTGTGTTTGGCAATTTCCTTCGTTTCCGAAAGAAGGATACGGGGCAATCCATTCATTTGCTTCTATATCGTTTATCCCATTTAATTGTCTATAAGTGGATTCTGCTTCTTCTTGTGAGTACTCTAGATTTTCTTTTAATGAGTTTATTGCTTCTTGTTTTGATTTTGATTTTACTTCATTATATGCAAATGATCTTTCAAAATTCCATGATCCAAAGTGAGCCCAAACTCCTGCTTTTGAAACCATATCTTGAGAAGTTATGAAATAATTTTCTGGTGGATTGCAATGGGTTTTTTCTAGTATTTTATCTGGGTTTTCTACATATTTTTGTAGAATTTCTTTTGCTTTTGTTTTGTCTTCTAAAATAATTTCATCTATTATTTTTTTAGTTAATAAGGGATCTTTAGTTTCTTCTAAAGTTAAATCATATGCGTCGTTTGATCCACAGTCTAACATTCTTAAAATTGCTATTGCTTCTTTTTTATTGCTAGTTAATAGGACTTTTCCCATCCAGTGAGCATGGGGTTTGTCTTGTGTGGCGCCATCAAAGGTTACTGCTCTATCGGTTACGACTTTAAACCAGTGTCCGAAGTCCCACCATGAATTGACAATTGCATCTTCTTGGGATTCTTGTTTTATTTTTGTTAGTGAAGTGTACCAAGCATCATTCATTGAAGGTACCTCGTTTTTTGCAATAGCATCTGCGTCTTTTATCCAAGGGATTGTTAGTACTATTAATGCAATTATAAATATGGTGGTAACAAATTTTTTGTTTATTCCAAGATCTTTGTTAATCCATTTTCTTAGTTTTATGAATAGAAAACTAACTAGAAGGCCTACCCCTAAAACAAATGGAGGGACTAAAAGTAGAATAAATCTCATGCCTTTTGTGCTAGCATATAAAGAGATGGCAAACCAAATTGCTAATGTTAAGAAATATTTGAGTCTTATCTCTCTATTTTTTTTCTTGAAGAATATTAGTAATATACCAACTATGGAAAGAGCGAATAAAATACTCCCCCCAAGATTATTAATTATTCCACTTATTGAAGCAGTATTTAATTCAGCTACTGTTGTATAAACGTTTGGCCATAAGCTTGAGTGTGCAGCCTCTTTTATGAATATTGAACCTAAAGGGCCCCTTACGATTAAATAAATGTCTGATATATTTGTCATAAGGACTATGGATATCAATGAACTAAAAATATAAACTAACGAACTTAATATAAATCTCTTTGTGTTGTTTTCTTTTAGTGTTTTCTTTTTATTTTTTATTATTAAAAAGATTAAATAGATTGCCATAGCTGCTAATATTATATCAAAGACGTACCACCATCCGTACCACGCGTAAGCGAAAATTCCTGTGGATAACCCTGCTCCTGCGGCTAAAATTATTTTATTTTTTTTATTTTTCGCTATTAAGCTTTCAAAGAATAACCAAATAATTAATAGTGGGAATAATACGTTGTATGCATCTGTGTCTGAGAATCCTGCAGGGGTTCTTCCTAATACTGCGGGACTTAATGCTAATAAAACTGCAGCTGTTGTTCCTGCTATATTACCTCCTAGTCGTCTACCTAGAAAAAAACAAGGGATTATTGCCAACATAGATATTATCATTGGAACTATGAATGTTGATTTGAGTAAAGAATCATTTCCAAATATTTGAGAAATTTTGTGTGTTGTTGCAATTAACACTGGGTGTAGGGTGTTATATACTTTTACTCCATTTGGTGCTAGCATGTGATTATCTAATGGTTTTCCATCTACTATTTCATCCCCTACATGTCCGTTTTCTAAGAAGTTTTCTGCTTGTCTATAATAATGATATGGATCTATTGCTAATAGGTAAGTTTGTCCAGATTCATCTTGATAATATGATTTTACTTGTGCTGCTATTTGGTCTTTTTGTATATCTATTTGCGCTTTATTTTCTTTTAAGTATAGATTTGTTTGCTGAGTAACTAAGTTGTTGAAGGTTTGTTCATCTATTGTTGGATATTGTTGTAAAATATTGTTTTGTATCTGTGATTGAATGTTTGAATTTATTGTTTGTTCTGCCCAGCTATTTGAGATGGGTAAATCATAGGGATATGCTCTGAAATGCCCTGCTAAAAAAATAGGGATTAGTAAGAGTAAAACTATTGTTAGATGATACTTTTTCCAAAATTCTTTTACTTTTTTTGGATTGTATTTGATTTCTAACTCTTCTGTCATCTTTTCCTTGAATTTGAGTATATTTATAAAGTTTCTTATGGTTTGTTATTTCTAATGCTGGGATCGCATAATCTGGTATTGCATCGGTCTCGAAGAAAACTTTTTGAAAGTAAATCATTTTCGTGAGAACCGAGCCTTCGGGTATCTGGGTTCGAATCCCAGTCCCAGCGTATTTTTCATTAAGTGGAAACCTAATTTTTTAAAACCAAAACGTTTATAAGTAAGACTAATCTTACATAACTAAAATGGTAGAGATTAATATAACTCGGATGTCTTCAAAAGGACAAATTGTAATCCCTGCTGAAATGAGGCAAAATATTAATGTTGGAGAAAAATTAATTTTGATAAAGGATAAAGAAATGATTATTGTTAAGAAAACTTCGGATATGGATAAGCAATTAAAAGAAGATTTAGAATTTGCTAGAAGAACTGAAGAGGCTATGAAGAGAATAGAGCGCGGAGAAGGCATTGAAATGGGTTTCGACGATTTTATTGAAGAGATGAAAAAGTGGTAAGAGTTATTTCTTTAGATGATTTTAAAAGAAAATTTCACAAGATTAAAGAGGGATCCATTAAAGGAAGAATTATTAAACAGATAGAAAAAATAAAAGCAAATCCAGAAATTGGAAAACCAATGATGTATTCTCGAAAAGGAACAAGAGAACTTTATGTTCCCCCTTTTAGATTATCATATAAAATTGAAAAAAATATTGTTTATATCTTAGATCTTTACCATAAGGATGAGCAATAACTAATAATTGTTTTTCATTAACTTTATAAGATAGTTCTTTTTGTTTATTAGTATGGAAAATATTTTAGTTGAGGTTTCAAATAGGCATGTTCATTTGTCTGAAGAGCATATGCTTAAACTTTTTGGAAACACTGCACTTGAGAAACTTAAAGATTTATCGCAGTTAGGGCAATTTGCTACTACTGAAAAAATTAGTTTGGTTAATGGTGGTAAGGTTATAGATAATGTAAGAGTTTTAGCTCCTCCGAGAAAGGAAAGTCAAGTTGAAATTTCTAAAACTGATTCCAGATACTTAAAGATGAATGTTCCTTTAAGAGAATCTGGAGATTTAGTTGATTCTCCTGGGATTTTGATAAGGGGGCCTAAGGGGGAAGTTATGCTTGATCGAGGAGTTATAATTGCAAAGCGTCATTTACATGTTTCTGATGTGGAAGCAGAAGAGTATGGTTTAACAGATAAACAGATTATTGATTTAAAAATTGGTGGTGAAAGGGGGATGACTTTTCATGATGTTCTTGTGAGGGTGAGTTCTACTTATAGTATGGCTCTTCATATTGATACTGATGAAGGAAATGCTTTAGATCATAATGGGCAAACTTTTGCTAAATTGGTTAGTAGAAACACTTAAATATTTTAGGAATAATAGTTATTATAAAATGACAGAACCTCTTTTGGCTCCAGCTAAGAGTGTAAGTACATTCTTATTTGCAATCGTTATTATTATAGTGATTTATCTTCTTTGGAAATTTTTAAGTAATAAATAAAACTATTCCTGTGTTAGTGATTCTATCATTGCAGCAAACGCCGGTCTAGTAATAAAGACTCCGATTGTTGCTCCAACGATTGTTACTAGTGCGAACCCTCTTAATAATCCGGCTCCTGCAGAAAATAATGGTGCCATTGCTGCTAGTGTTGTTAAATATGCTGCCATGATTATGAAAAAAGCTCTTTTTAGTTTTTGTTTCCACCTATAAGAGTATTCGGATTCTTTTGATAGTACTTCGTCTATAATTATTATTTGGTGGTCCACCCCTGTTCCTACTGCTGCTATTATTCCTGCGATTGCAGCCAAGTCTAAGTTGTATTTTGCGATTGCTGCAAATCCTAGGATAAGTGCTATTTCTGAAAATGAAGTTATTATCATTGGTATTGCAATTTTTAGATTTCGATATCTTATGAAAACTACAATAGAAACAGCTAAGATTGCGAGTAATCCTACTAATAGTGCATTGTTTACAAATGCTGAACCTAACACTGGAGAAATTGTATCTATTTTTTCTATGTTTAATTTGAATGGAATAGAACCGGTTAATAATACTGTTTGTAGTTTGTTCATACCTAATAATGCTTCTTGTACTGCTTCTTGTTGAGTTGCTCCAATTCCTGGGCCAGAAATTACGATGCTTGTTGCTTCACTTCCTCTTAAGTCTGCTCCAATGTTTAAACTATCTACTAGTGTACCGTCTAGATAGAAGTCTAATTTTTCTGAGAGATATTGTTGACCATTTTCATCAGTGATTATCTCTAGATCTCTTGTTATGTCTGCATGTTTTTTTGCTGCACCTAAACTTAATCTTATTTGGAATTCAAATTTACAGTAAGTTCCTTCTTGGGTGTCTACACAGTCTCTGATTCCTGCACAAGTACCATCGTTTCTACAAACAAATGTTATGTCTTCTTCTCCCCCCCTGAAAACTGTTTCATTTGCTATTTTTGCTTCAAAGAGGCCTTGAGATGCGATTAGATCTGAAACTTCTTGTTTTGTAGCTCCAGCTATTTCAACTAAGATATATTTGTTACCTAGTAAATCATCTGATTTTCTTATCTCTATGTCTGATAAACCATAGGTGTTTAATCGGTATTCCATTACTTGAATTAATTCATCTCTTTGAGTATCTGTTATTTCTAATTCTGGTTTTAGTAGAACTCTTGTTCCCCCTTGTAAATCCAAACCTTTTCTAATATTGTTTGAAGGGATATTTTGAACATTTAATCCTAGGTCTTCTGTTTCTTTTATTATTGTATAAATTCCCTTATTTGTTTCTATTCTTACTGTTTCATTCAATGGGGTGTCTGAAATGATTGTTGCATATTCATCTACATTTGTTATTTTTTCCCCGTTAACTCTTAGAATTTTTTCATAATTAGTGGGTGCTAAGTCTACTGGGGGGGGAATTATTCCTGCTTTATCTGCTTCGGAGTTTTTCTCTACAGATTTTATTATTGCCCCTTCTGTGTCAAACTGGGGATTTATTGCTATAATTGTGATTATTAAAAAGAATATTAATATTATTACTCTTGTTTTTTTAATAAGTTTTTTCATTTTTCTTTATGTACCAAATTAATAATCCTGTATTCATACACCACGTAGAGATTATGTCAATTACTAAAGCGATTAAGACAATCCCAAACATTTGTTTTAGAATAATTGAATTTGTTATTATGAATGCAATAGATAGTGCTGCTATTGTTGTTAGGGTCATGGTCATTCCTGTTTTGAAAGCTATAACTGTTCTTTCCCATAGTGATCCTGCTTTTCTTTTTAGAACTTTTGTGGTTAGCATTATATCTGAATCTATAGAATAACCAATTATCATTAGAAATGCTGCAATTCCTGCTGTGGAAAGTTTCATTCCTAAGAGGCTTACTATTGCTAGTGTTGCTATTATATCTAACAGTGCTGAAAAGATTACTGCTAACGAAGGTAGTATTTTTCTGAATGTTATAAGGACTACAATACCCATTAATATGAAAGCAAAGATTATTGCCATTATCATTTCTTTGAAAAATGATTCTCCTAATCCTGCACCTGTTTGTTGAATAGAAGTGTCTGCATTTGGGAAGTTTGAATTTATGAATTCTTTTGTTTTTTCTAATGATGTTTCTGTGACTTCTATTATTATCCCGTTATCTTGTTTTGTGCCTATTGTTGATAGAGTTCTTATTGTTATTTCTGCTCCGGGATTTTCTTGTAGGAAATCTTGCTCTATTTGGTTTTTGTTTATTTCTTGGTTTGTGTAAATAGTTGCTGAAATCCCTCCTTTTAATGAGACATCTTTATCTATGAAATAACCGTTATTTGAATATTGAACTAGAAGTACTGTTATGCTTAATATTAGAAGTATTAATGGGATTAGAAGTAGTTTCTTATAATTCTTCATGTAGAACTTTTCCATAGGTGTTTTGTGATTAAGTTTTATTTAAAAAGTTTTGGTTTAGATAGTTTTATTAAATAGTTTCTTTGTTTTATTTTTATGATTGAAGTATTAAGATTGGGACATAGGATTAGTAGAGACAAAAGAATTAGTACGCATGTTGCTCTGGTTGCTCGTGCTTTTGGTGCTAAAAAAATTTGGTATACAGGTCAGAAAGATAAAAGTTACGAAGAAAGTGTGAATAGAATCTCTAGTGAGTTTGGTGGTGACTTTTCTATTGAACATTTGAAAAAGTTTGAAAAAGTGTTTGAAGGCAAAACTGTTGTTCATCTAACAATGTATGGTGAAGATTTTAGAAAAGTTAAAATTCCTAAAAAAGATTTGTTGATTGTTATTGGTGGGGAAAAAGTTCCTCCTGAAGTTTATCAGGCTTCTGATTTTAATGTTGGAGTTACTAATCAACCACATTCTGAAGTTGGGGCTTTAGCTGTTTTTATGGATCATTTGGAAAATAGTGAATATCCTTCTTTTAATGATGGAAAAGTTAGAGTTAAGCCGAGTAAAAAAGGGAAAGAGTTTTACTAAATAAAACACAATCTTTAAATATACAAAATTTAAGATTTAATTTAAAAGAGGTGGTTATTTGAAAAAAAGCGTTTTTGTTTTGTTTTTGTTGATTTGTGTAGTTTTTGTTAGTGCTTCTTTTGATGTTAGTTTAGACTTAACTAAAACTAGTTATTCTAATAATGAAAACTTTCAAGGAAATTTGATAATTAATGAAACTTCTGTTGATATTAGTGATTTAGTAGAAGGTGATGTTTCTGAGTGTGGTAATTATGATAAAGTTAGTGTTAGTTTGTATACTTTGTTATCTAATGCTGGAATATATACTGGTGATGAATTGGTTTATTCTTTAGGAACGTATAGTATAGATATGCAAGAAAGTTTTGAAGTTAATGAAACTAAATCTATTGCTTTTTGGGTGGAAGAAGAAGTTGATAAAATTAATTTTAGTTTAAGTGGAAGTGGAACTGGATTTTATATTGATGTTGGTTTGGATGGTGAAGATTGGCATTATGTTGGAGCTTTTTCTGAATGGAGTGATATAATTTATTCTAATGAGTATGATGCTTCTTATTCTTTAGCGGGTGCAGATTCACGAGATCCAAAATATGAGGAGTGTAATTCTTTTGAATTAGAATTTGATGAATTGTCTACTGAGCTTTTGGTGGAAGTTAATGGTAAGGCTCGGAGAGATGTGGATACTGGAAAGCTTGTTGTAAGTATTGGAAACTCGGAAGAGTGCGATATTACTGATCAAATAGCTGTAAGTGGTAGTTGGTCTGATTTTAGTTGTGAAATTGTTTTAGGTGTTGGTGGGGAAGATAGTCCCAATAACTTTTCAGTTTGTGTTGATTCTAGCACTACAGGTTATGAGATACCTGTGGCTCCAAATTCGGATTATTTCTTTTTTAATTTGAAGAAAGCAAAGTATCAAGAAAGTTTGGGTTCTGAAGGGGTTTATATTGGAAGTTCTTTACTTGAAGAGCTAATAAATGATTATACTGGGAAATGTTATAGTGGAGATTGTATTGTTCCAGTTGGATTAAGACTAGAAAGTGGTGGAGGGGTTATTTTAGAGGATTTAACTCTGGAATATGGTCCAACTACTTCGAGAAATTTTTATGAATTAGAAACAGAAACTGTTTATGTTGATTTGAGTGATGAAACTATTCCTTTGGCTAGTTTTTCTGAACTTAAAACCCCTGAAGTTGATGAGGCAGAGATTTGTATTTTAGAACTTTCTTTTGCTGGGGAAGATATGGAAGTTTCATTTAATGTTAGTCCTGGTCCTACTGCTGTTATTGGTGTTAGTTCTTATTATATGGGGAAAAATTTAGATATTCAATTTGATGGTGGGGATTCTCTTGCTCAAGGAAATAAAAGTATTTCTAAATGGAAATGGAAATTTGGTGATAATAAAACTGGTTTGGGTGAAGTTGTTTCTCACAAATACTCTGTTGATGGGGATTATACTGTTGAATTAACTGTTAAGGATTCTGAAGGTATTGAATCAAGTACTAGTGTTGTTGTTCATATTGTGCCTTTGGAAGATTATTTAGAGTTGGAATTCTCTAGGGTTGATTCATTGTTTATTGATAGTTCTGCATTTTTTGAAGATTTAGATGGTGTGTTGGGAGAGTTTTCTTCTTTTATGGGTTATAGTGCTTTGATTAATTCTAGTGAAATTTCTGTTGGAGTGTTGGAAAGTAATTTTACAAGTGTTAGAGATTCTGAGTCTACTACTAAGGAAAAGAAATATGGTGTTATAGCTAGTGAGCTACATTCTTTGTTTAGTAAAACCCCTTTAGAAGTTGGTAAATTAAATAGTTTAGTAATAAAGCGTGTTTCTCTTGATTCCCCTTCTGAAGTTTTTAGATTTAGTGGAGTTTCTAATAGAAGCAATTTTAATGCTTATGCAAATGCAATTTATTCTTTTAATAGAGATAATGTTGTAGTGGATATGAATTCTACTTTATTTGATGTAGATTTTTTTGAAGGGAAAAGTAGTTATGTTTTTGTTAGAAAAGAAATTGATGTTACTGGCGGATCTAATGTTATCATTGCAGAGGATATTAGTGGATTGGTTTCTAATTTAGATAATGTTGTTGCTTCTGGTCAAAAAGATGATTCTGCTAAAGTTATTTATTGGATTGGAAATGTTGGAGAAATTAAATATGCTGTTCCTGTTTCTGGGTTAGAAGAGATAAAAACTGTTGTTTATTCTGATGTTTCTGTTGATAGTATTCCTTACTGTTATACTTATAGTGAAGGATGTGAGAAATATTGTGGAGATAATTCTTGTGAGACTTGGGAACGAGTTGAAGGGGGGGATGATTATTGTGCGGAGGATTGTGCTCGTGCTAATTCTATTTGGAAGTATATCTTTTTATTTGGGGGGTTCTTTTTGTTGATATTATATCTTTTAGTTTATAGAGGTCCTGGTAATTTTAGAGATTTAACTAATAAAATAGCTTATAGTTTGTTTCATAAGAAGTTATTTGTTGGTGAAAAGGATAAAGTTATTTTGAGTAGTTTTATTATTAGTTCTTTGAGAAGGGGATTTAGTAAAGAGCAAATTATTTCTGCCTTGGTTCATAAGGGATGGAGTAAATCTCAGATAGAACTTCTCTTTGAGACTTTTATTAGGAAATAAATAGGGAAAAGTTATTTAAATGATAAGAATAAATAGTTTCTTATGTTAAAAAAGAGTGTGCTGGTCTTAGTTGTATTTTTGTTTAGTTTTAATTTTGTTAGTGGTTGGTATGTCTTTCATTCTTGTGGAGGGGGATCTCCTTTAGTATTTACCCAAGGTGGAGAAGATTATAATTATTGTATTAAAGATTCGGATTGTACCCAAGATTTTCAGATTAGTTTTGAGCTAGGGGGTATGACTTTATATTCTGGAATTGGTATGGGGCACCCTCTTGCTCCGTTTCCTATTTATTCTTTTGGGGCTGTAGATATTTGTACTACTCCAATGGGTTGTACAGATCCTGTATATATAGATAATACTGATCCAGATGTTACAATTACTATTCCTGCTGATGCTTATCCTGACGGTCCTGTTTATATTGGAACTGGAGAGTATTCTTGTGGGGGTGGCGATGCAGAATGGTTTGGGTTTTATTGGAATAATTTAAATCCTTTTGGTGCAATGTCTTCTGTAGATGAATATTGTTATGCTGGTGAAGATTGTATTGTTGAAATTATTGCTTATAATAGGTTATTTTATGGTAATATTGCAGTTAGAGGCACTCACGAATCATCAGGAGAGTCTTGGGATATAGAACATACTGGAGAGGAACAACCAGCTAGTATCCTTGTTGGAGAAGATGATGGTAGTGGAAGAATAATGTTTACAATTCCTGAGAATACTTTTGAAGCAGGTAATGTTGATTTGGAAATATTCGATTTGATTAATAGAATTTCTATTCCTGATCAAAGTGGAGGGTATACTACTTTAACTTTTATAGAAAGTCCTTCTGAAGATCCTCTTCAAATAGATGTTATTCCAGATACTTGTCCTAATTTTATGCCCTGTAATGTAGATATCACTGTTTTAAATGTTCCCATTGATATGGATAATCAACATTTTGAACTTTCTGGTACTTGGGGCGAAATTAGTTATGATTTAACTGATTCTGGGGTTATTACTCAGGGTAATCATGTTGAATTTACAATTGATGAAGGAACATTTGGTGAAGAGCAAGTTACTCTTCTTTACTATGATAATTTACTTGGACAACAAGATACTGAGATTATAAATATGGTTTCTGAATCTTTTGTTTGTGATCCTACTGGTTGTGATGGGGTTTGTCCTAGTGGGTGTACTGTTGGTGATGATACTGATTGTGGGTGTGTAGATAATAATGGGTGTTGTGGCCTTGGTTGTTCTTATGATAATGATAATGATTGTAGTGAGATTTGTGCCCCTACTGGATGTGATGGGGATTGTCCAGATGGATGTACTATTCATGATGATCCAGATTGTGGATGTAGGGATGGCGATAGTTGTTGTGGCTTTGGTTGTACTATTGATAAGGATGCTGCGTGTAGTATTCCTCCAAATTGTCGTGTTGCCCCTGGTTCTATAGATGTTGGAGAGGTTTGTGATGCAGGAACTGATTTAACTTTTGGTAATGATAATGATGATGTTGGAAGTAAAACTTGTTTAGATTTTAATTCTGATTGGGATCTTGGGTATTTAGCTTGTAAAGTGGGTTGTGTAAATTTTGATAAGACCCATTGTGATTCTAGTAGTAATACTGATCCAGAACCTGTTGTTGGTTTAGATGAATATATTGTAAATGGATTATGTTTGCCTAGTGCTAGTGATCCAGATGGTGTTTATGGAGAAAGAAATTGGACTATTTATGGTTCTAATGGGCAACCTACTGGAGAGACTGGTTCTTCTTCTTGTGTTTTGGATATAGAGGACATTCCTTTATTTGGATTTTTTAGTGTTCTTATATTTGTTCTTGTTTTAGGGATATTTTATTATCGTAAAAAGGTTATTTAATATTACTTTTTCGTTAAACAATAGTTTTATAAAACTGTAATTTTTCTTTTTGATTAGGCACGAGTAGTTCAGTGGTAGAATACTGGCCTTCCAATAAGCTTTTTGAAAAGGATTACTTAAAAAGTTTTAGTAGAGAGCCAGTGACCCGGGTTCAAATCCCGGCTCGTGCATTTTTCTCTTGATGGGCCTGTAGCTCAGCTTGGATAGAGCGCATCCCTCCTAAGGATGAGGTCGTGGGTTCAACTCCCATCGGGCCCGTTTTAGAAAAATATTTAAAGTAATTAATTAATTTTTAAATATGAATAAAAGAGGTTTATCCCCGTTAATTGTTACTATTTTTTTAGTTGGTATGGCTATTTTAGTTGGTTCTATTGTAATGATGTCTAGTTTTGAAAGTATTGGTAGTGTTCAAAATATTGCAGATGAGTGGGCACAAGCAGAGTTTTTAAAATTTAGTGCAAAGTGGCCCCCTTTAGCTGATTGTGAAAGTTTATGCGGAGATAGTCTTAATATTAAGTGTTATGATTCCACTACAGATAGGTGTTATTGTCTTCTTATAGAAAATGAAGAAAACAAACCAGTTAATTATTTGGTTGTTACAACTGGTGATTTGGGTACTGAAATTTGTGCCCCTGTTAATTTTGAATTAAATGGATTTGAAGCCAAGGTTTTTGCTATTGGAGTTCATAATAGTACAGTTGGTTTTGGTGCCCTTTCTGCTGAAGTGAGTGCTGTTCAAGAAATAGACTAAACTTTTACTGAAATTCTTCCTTGTTTTAGAACTCTAACTTTCCCCCCTGATTCTGAAACTACTACTGCTATTGCATTTGTTTGTTTTGTTAGTGCTGCACATGATCTGTGTTTTGTTCCAAACCCGTCTGGAAAGTCTAGATCTGCAGTATCTATGTCTATATATGTTCCTGCACTTATTATTTCTCCTTCATGGTTTACTATAAAAGCACCATCTAGTTGTGCGAAGTTTTTTATTGTCTCTTTTAAATCTGGATCTGTAATTTTTGGTTTATCTGTTAAATTGTAGAAAGGGTTAATTATCATTTGTTTTAAGTGTTTGTTTAGTTCTTGTGGATCCCCTACTATAAATGCGGTGCCTATTTTTCTTCCTTCTCTTCCTTCTTCGCCTATTTCTTTTGCTATATTTATTACTGCTTCTATTATTTCTGAACCAATGAATTCAGATAATTTTTGTTGTCCTATTTTGAAGAAAATTTCGTCAACATCAAATATGAGTATTAGTCCTTGGTAACCTGCTCCTATATTAGGGTCTTGTACACAAACTATTTTTTCTCCTTTTTTTAGATGGCTTTTGTTTATTGCTTCTAATAATACTGTTTTTATTGGAACTATTGAACCATACTCTAATTTTTTTGTTTCTGTTTGATATTCTATTTTTTTAAATATTCCTGGTACTGTTTGTTTGAAGATTGAAACTTTTATATTAATTTTATCTGAATCATCGTATTCTTCTTTTTCTATTTTTTCAACAGTTACTATATTATCTGCCTTGATATCTCTAGCTATTTTTGTTGCTGCAGCCCCTATTATTTCATCTATCTTTTTCAACTTGGTTTTTATTGGTTTAAGTAGATTAAAATAGTTTTTGGAAATTTCTCTTTGTGTTTTTTAGTATTAAACTTTAACTTCTAATTTTTTATTTGTGTCTAATGTTTCTTGTATTTGCCTTCCTAATTGGGATTTTTTGTGTATTTGTACTCTCCCATTATTAGAGATTATTGCTGAGAAAACAAATGTATCTTCTATAAAGAATTCTGCTTGCTTTTTTGCTAGAGATTTTGAGAAAGTGAATGTTATATACTTTTTAGATTCTGTAGTATTATATGTTGTTGATTCTTTTTTTATTTCTAGTTCTTTTACGGTTATTTTTATTCCAAGTTTTTCTTCTATGTTTTCTATTCTTTTGCCTTTAACTCCAATTATTCTTGGAATCTCTTTTTCTGGGAGGTAAACAACTGCTCTGTTGCTTGCAATTAATTTGATTTTTGCATTTTTGGAGTATTGTCTAAATTCTTTTTCTAGATAGTGTTCTGCAAATTTTTGTGTTGAAGATTTTTCTTCTGAGACTGGGATTACTACAGTTTGTTCTCCGTAGCTGTATATTTCATATGCTAGTTTGTTTTCCATAAAATCATAAACTTCAATTACTGGTCTTGCCAAATCTGCTTCTGTCATTCCAGAAGGGGTTTTTACTGTCATTTTTAATGTTAAGACTGAAGCTATTTCTCCAGAATCCATGTGGATTATTGTGTCTAGCACAGAGGGAATCATTCCAGTTTCCATTCTTGTGATAAATCTTTGAATAGAATCAATTGCCGATGCAGAATGTATAACTCCTAAGCAATTTGAACCTCCTAATCTTAAATCTATGAATAATTTGAAATCTGGAGTGTCTCTTATTTCATCAAAAATAATATTTTCTGGTCTTGAGAGAAATAGGATATCATGTATTTCTTCTGAACTTGAAAAGTTTTTTGAATATTGGGTTATATCTGAGTTTAGTTGCAAATCTCTTGGTGATTCTACAGTTTTTGTAATTTTTCCATCTTTGTTGTAATACTCTGCTATTGCTTGTGCGAAAGTTGACTTACCTGAGCCTACTTCTCCGGCTATTAAAATTCCTCTTGCTTTAGTTTGTATTCTTTCTAAAATTTCTTTTGGTACTTTATATTCTTGTAATGATAATTTTTTAATGGGTTTTATGGCGGTTATTTCTAATCCATCTGATACTGGTTTTCTTACTATAACTATTCTATAATTTTTGTATTGTATTACACTTGAACCTGCTCTTGAGATTTCTATGAAGGAAGAAGGATCCATCTTTGCTTTTTCTATAATTTCTTTTGAAAGTTCTAACACCCTTGCTTTTCTTAATGGTTTTTTTGAGAGTTTTATTAAATTCCATTTTCCTGGTAGACCTTTTTTTGCGTAAGGTATTGCGTCTTCTTTTAAATGTACAGACATTGTGTGTTGATCAAAATATTTTTCTATCTTTAGTTTTGTTTTTGGAATTTTGTGTTCTATGAATTTCACTTCTAATCCATAAACTTTTGCAGATTCTGATTGTACAATGTCTGCTGTTATTAATGTTGCAGATTCTTCATAAGCTATTTTTCTGATTAATGCGTCTATTTCTCCTGATTTTGCGAATTTTATTTGATCTACTGTTGGTCTTTCCCCTACAAATCTTAGATCTATTTTATTTTGTTTTTTTAACTCTTGTAATTTTTTTAACTCTTCTAATCCTAAGAAACCAATTTCCCTTCTTTTGTTTGCTTGTGCTTCTATTTCTGCTACTACAGCGTTTGGAATTACTATTGTGCCTTTTAGCTCATGCTTTTCTATTAGTTTAGAAACTGTTTTTTCTATTATTACTGAAGTATCTGGAACATAGGTTTTCATAAGAATAGTTTTGTTTGATTATTTATAAAT
Organism: archaeon; assembly: GCA_021107835.1. Lineage (GTDB taxonomy): Archaea > Nanobdellota > Nanobdellia > SCGC-AAA011-G17 > PNOQ01 > JABJPM01. Next base: position 192 of record JAIOSD010000025.1, on the reverse strand, counting down.
ATAATGGAAAGGTTTAAATATGTTTTTTATAGTTCTTTTATTATGCGATTATTTGTTTTACTTGTGGTTTGTTTATTGTTTTTGTTTAATGTTAATTTTGTGGAATCTAAAGAAATTATTGCCCCTTCTCCTGCAGAATTTGTAGCGTACAATAATATGGTTTCTGTGAATTTACCAACTGGCGATGCTTCA
>JAIOSD010000036.1 GCA_021107835.1 archaeon | reverse complement strand
AGGGTATTTTCTTTTGTTTAGGTCTATTATTTCGTGTCTATAAGATTTAGATATTCTTTCTTTTACTAGGTTATTCCCTTCTAAATATAAAATGGCTTCTGCTCCTTTATGTAGAATTTCCATTTGCTTTTATTGTGTTTGCAATTCCTCTTCCCCAATTAACTGATGTGAGAACGATTCCTAATAATCCGGTTATTAATGTGGCTGTTGTGGCTGAAGCTAAAGCATAAAAAGCGGTTTCGTTTTCTATAGTTTGTGCTTGTAAATATCTTCTTCCGACTTCAAATAAAGATCCGCTTGCTATAGTTAATATAAGCATTTTATCTACTTTTGCAAATTGTCTTTGTGCTAAATCTCTTCTGGTATATGCTTCGTTATGATTAGTAATAATTTCATGTGCTTGTTCCTCTGAAACTCTTAAATCTCTGTATTGTCTTTGAAAAGAATCAATTTGTCCAAAAGTTAGTTCTCCATGTGAGGGGGTTTCTGAATAATCCATTGTAAGAATTGGTGGTTTTGTTTCTTTTAAATAATTTTACATTCCAGGAAGTTTTCCTTTGAACTTTTTCATAAGCTTTTCTGGATCCCCTTTCATCATTTTAGACATTTTTTTGGTTTGTCTATAATGTTTTAGTAATTCTCTAACTTCTCCAGTTGTCGTTCCTGAACCTTTTGCAATTCTATCTATTCTTGATCTTGTTAGAACTTCTGGGCTTTCTAGTTCTTTTTTTGTCATAGATTTAAAAATAACTTTCCATTTTTTTAGTTTCCCATCTTGAACTTGTAGTGCATCTTTTGGAAGTTTTAAATTTCCCATTCCTGGAATCATTTCCATTACCTTAGATAACGGCCCCATTTTTTTCATTGCTGTTAGTTGTTCATACATGTCTAAGAAATTGAAATCTCCTTTTAGGAATTTTTTACCTAAATCTTCTGCTCTATCTTCTGAAATTGCTTCTTTTGTTTTTTCTAGCAATGCTTTTAAGTCGCCCATACCTAGTAGTCTTCCTACAAAACCTTCTGGGTCGAATTGTTCTAAATCATCTATTTGTTCTCCTGTACCTATAAATTTGATTTTTGCATCTGTTACTGCAGTTGCTGAAAGTGCTCCACCTGCTTTTGCAGTGCCATCCATTTTCGTAGCTATAACTCCTGTAATATTACAAGATTCGTGGAATTTCTTTGCTTGAGTTTCTGCGGTTTGTCCTAAGTCTGCTGAAATTACTAGAAGTTTTTCGTCTGGTTTTATTTCTTTGTTTAGGTTTTTTATTTCTTTAACTAATTCTTCTGATAGGGCATCTCTTCCTGCTGTGTCTATTAGTAGAATATCGAATTTTTTTAATTCTGGTTTGAAATTTTTGTAGATTTTAATAGGATCTTTTTCTTTTTCATCTATGAATGCTTTTACATTTGTTTTTTCTGCTAATTGTTGTAATTGTTTCATAGAGGCTGGTCTGTGTACATCTAGTCCTAGTAAAGCTACTTTGTATCCTCTTTTGCTGTAATATTTTGCTAATTTTCCCGCTGTTGTAGTTTTTCCTGAACCGAACAAACCTGCTAACATTATTTTGAATGGTTTAGCTTTTGTTATTTTGATTTCTTCGTGCTTTCCACCTAAGAATTTAGTTAGTTCTTCGTATACAATGTTTACTAAATATTCTCTTGGGTTTACTCCTTTTGGTGATTCTTCTTTTAATGCCCTTTCTTTGATGTTTTTTGTTAAGTTGAAAACTAATTGTACGTTTGTATCTGAATGTAACAAAGCTCTTTGGATATCTTTTACTAGTTCGTTTACTAACGTTTCGTTTATTATTGGAGCTCCAGCTATCTTTTTTAGTACGTTTTTTAAGTTAGAGCTTAGTTTTTCCATTACCATTGTTTTTGTTTAAAAGTGATTATTTATAAAGAATTCTGTTTAAAATAGAAAGGTTTATAAGTTAGACAATGTATAATTATTTAAAATGATTGAAATAGATTCTAAACTTAAAAAATGGGGAAACTCTTTTGGGATCATTGTTCCTAAAGATGAATTGATTAATGAAGGGATTAAGGAGGGGGATTCAATTAGTGTTATGGTTTCTAAGAAAAAAGGAATTGTTAAGGAACTCTTTGGTAACTTAAAAAATGATAGATCTACTGAGAAAGAACTTAAAAATATTAATAAAGAATTAGATATTCAGATTTAAAATGTATTTATTTGACACTTATGCTTTAATTGAAATCCTTAAGGGGAATAATAACTATTCCAAGTATAAGGGCAAGAAGATTATATTGAATAATTTTATTTTAACTGAATTGGCTTATTATTTTGCTAAGGCCAACGATTATAAAAATATGACCAAATATATTGACTATTTTTCGAATTTTGTTGTTGAAATTGATAATGAAATTATTAAGTTTGCTATGATATTTAGATATAAAAATAAGAAAAAAAAGCTTTCTATGGTTGATTGTATTAGTTATGTTCAAGCTAAGGTTTTGGGAGTTAGGTTTTTAACTGGTGATAAGGAATTCGAAGGATTTGAAAATGTTGAATTTGTTAAGTAATTTTATTGTTTTTCTTGTCTTTTTGTGTGAATATTTTCTACCTTTCCATTAAGATTAGGGATTACACATTATTTGAATTATTTTGGTTAGGGACTACGACCATCTATTGAAGGTTGTATTGTATGTCTTTAACAGATTGTAATAAAAAAACTTTATAAGTTCTTTATAATCTAAATTAATTTTATCTAAATCAACTTTATCAGATTTTTCTAAAGCTTCATAATACTTCTTTCTTTGAGCATTTGGAACAATTATAAAAGGTAATCTATTCTCTAATAGGATAATATTCAGCAAAATTCTTCCTGTTCTGCCATTGCCATCATAAAAAGGATGTATTTTCTCAAATTTGTGGTGAAATACTGTTGCTAAAACTAAAGGATGCAGTTTATTTTTGTTCTTTCTGAGCCATTTCAATAAAATAATCATATCTGCTTTAATATATTCAGTTGGACTTGCTTTAAACTTTGCTCCAGTTACTCTAACATTTCCTGCTCGATAAGAATTAACTCTCTTATCTATATTTTGCATAAGCATTGAGTGAATTTCAATTATTTTTTCATGATTAAGTTTTGTTTTATTGTTTAAAATATGCAAAAAAACTTTCTTTGCGTTTAAGTGATCATTAATTTCTCTTAAATTTTTTCCTTCTGGAGTTATGTCTTTGTTTAGTAATAAGTCTGTATCTCTTAGGGTGAATGTGTTTCCTTCTATAGCGTTTGTATTATAACTATAAATAATTAAAAAATCATTAAACATATCTTCTTTTGTTTTTTTGTCTAGGATTTTTAGTTTCTTATTATATTCTTCTTTAATTTGTTCTAATTTTTTTGTTTGTTGTTCAGTTAGGAACATGTATTCCGTTTTTCTTTTTAATTCTTCAATGGTTTGTTTTTTTATTTTTTCTTCTTTTTTCTTGTACTTTTTCATAGCAATGTTGAGTTTTTCTTCTGTTAAATTTTCTTTTCCTAAATATACTATGGTTTTTGTTTTTATTTTATCCCTATATCTAATGGATGTTTTTAGATAGTTATATTTTCCCTTTCCTATCTTTTTCTTTTCTAAATACATAATTGTTTTAGGTATTACAAGTTTATAAGTGTTTTTGTTTTAGGGGTTACATTTAGAATCCTAAACCTTCCATTAATTTAGAAACTGAGAACTTTTCTAAATCTCCTAAATTCTGTCCAGTCCCTAAAAATAAAATAGGTTTATCGGTGACATAAGAAATTGAGATTGCAGTTCCACCTTTTTCATCAACATCTGCTTTAGATAAAACAATTCCATCTAAACTAACAGCAGTATCAAAGGTTTTTGCTTGTTCTATACAATCGTTTCCAGTTATAGATTCTCCAACAAAGACTTTTAAGTTTGGTTTAGAAACTTTTACAACTTTTTTTAGTTCGTCCATGAGGTTTGTATTTGAATGCATTCTACCTGCGGTGTCTATTAGTACAACATCTATTTTTTTAGCTTTGGCGTGTTTTACTGCATCAAAAGCTACTGCGGCAGAGTCTGCACCGTAATCATGTTTTATTACTTTTAAATCTAGCTTATCTCCCCATGTTTGCAATTGATCTATTGCAGCTGCTCTAAATGTATCTGCTGCTGCTAAAACAACTTTTAGATTATTCGCTTTTAAGTAATGAGCTAATTTAGCGATTGTTGTGGTTTTTCCAGAGCCATTAACTCCTAAGAATAAAATGGTGTATGGTTTATCTGAAGCCTTTATTTTTTTGATTAAATCGAACTCTGCGTTTTCAAATAAATCTTTAATGGTTGATTTCAAAGAATTTTCTATTATTTCTCCAACCTTTCTTTTTTCTAATGGATTATCTACTAAATCTAATTTTAGTGAAGCTTTTATTTTTTCTATAACTTCTATTGCTACATTGTTTTCCATTAGGGCAACCTCTAAATCCCAAAATAATTCTTCAAACTTTTTTTCAGAAATTTTTTTTGTTGTTATTTTTTCTTTTATTTTTGCAGCAAATGATTTTTCTTCTTTAACTGGTTTATCTAGAATTTCTTTTATTTTCTCTTTTGTTTCTGGTTTGATAATTTCTTTTGTTTCTAGTTCTAGAATTGCTTTTGGTTCTTCTTTAATTATTTCTTGAGTTTCTTCTACTGCTTTTTCTTCTACTTCTTTAGAAATCTTTTTTACTGCGGTTTTTATCTTTTCTTTTAGGAATTTAAACATAGAAGTGTTGTAAAGAAAGAGTTTTATAAAGGTTTTTACTGAGTAAATGTTTCGTTTAGTTCCCTCTTTGCTTTTAGGGGATCGCCTTTTTTGATTAAGTTTTTTAAGTTAGTTAGTTTTGGTTGAGGAGAGATTTTTTGTTCTGGTAACTTTGGTAGTTCTGGAAGGGTTTGAATTCTGTCTTCTTCTTGTTTTTCTTTTATTGCTTTCTTTAGTATTTTTGTGTCTACCTCTGCAGGTTCTAAAACTGCTCTTTGTTTTAAAATTGACAGTTTTATATGTTGTTTTAATTCTTCTAATTCTGCAGCTATTTTATCATTTCTGTAGTATTTTGACATTTCATTATAATGGTGCATTGTTTCTGGAATTAAATACAGTGCTTGTTCATAATTTTGTTCTGTTAAGAAGTTGTAAATCTCTTGTATGACATCATCTAATTGTACTTTATAAAGTTTGTAATGGTAAATCTTGTATGCGTGGTTGTAATTATGTTTTATGAAGTTTAGGAATCTTTCTGGGAGATCGTTAAATTGGTTTGTTGCTAATTCTATTTCATTTAGTCTTTTTTTTATTTCTTCTATCTTGTTGGTTTTTACTATCTCTTGTAATTCTTCTATCTTTAGGATTAGGATTAATTTATCTCTTGTTTCTATAAACTCTTTTTCATGTATTTCTTTATCTTTTAGATTTTGGTAGGCTTGATTTAATTTATTGTATAAAGCTATAGCAGAATCTAATTTTCTATTTTTTAGATGTTTATCTATTTCCTTTTTTGTTTTTAGAAAGCTGTTTTTCTTTTTAAACATAAATAGGAAGTGGGATTGGAGTTTTATTAAAGTTTTGGTTTAAACTAAATGATTTTATGGTGTCGGTTTAAATATATTTCAGTATCTTTTGCAATGATTTTTGTTAATCTAGGTTCAGAATCTAGGGCCCTTTGTATTGGTGAATAGGCTGTATGATACCCTATTGAATTTTTTTCTATTGTACTCTCGATAAATCTTAATCTTGCTTCTTGAAGAGTTTCTCCTTTTTTTATTTTATATCCAAAGATTTCTAATTTTAGTCCACTTTGTATAACGTTTGGATTTAGAATTGGACCATTTCTTGTCTCTAAATTTCCACTGATAAATCTTCTCATTGCATAGGTGTTATTAGATAAGAAATAGAATAGTCCAGACATGTTTTCTGATCTATCTAATGTCGAGAGTGCATCACTTACTTTTGATACTGTTTGTACAAGATTTCTTATTCTTTCACTTCTTTTTGGCATTTACATCATTCCTTCTGGTGGCATTCCTTGAGGCATGTTTTCATTGGAATTTCCAGAAGATGCTATGATATCATCTATTCTTAGAATTAATTCTGTAACTTCTGAAGCAGATTTTATTGCTTGAGTTTTAACTTTTAAAGGTTCGATAACTCCTGCTTCCCAGGAATCAACGACTTTTCCTGAAAAAACATCAATACCTGCCCATTTTTCATTATTATCGTGTTTAGCTTTAATTTCTGTTAGCATATCTATTGGATCTAATCCTGCATTTTCAGATAGTGTTTTTGGTATTATCTCTAATGCTTCTGCAAAAGCCAAGGCGCCTAATTGTTCTCTACCTGATAATGTGTTTGAGAATTCTTTTAGTTTTCTTGAAACTTCTATTTCTGGTGCTCCTGCTCCTGCTACTACTTTTCCATCATTTATTGCTGCGATGATATCTCCTAAGGCATCTTTTATTGCTCTTTCAACTTCATCTACAACATGTTCTGTTCCACCCCTAATAATTATTGTAACTGCTTTTGGATTTTCACATTGGGTTATGAAGGTCATATCTTCATCACCGAGTTTTTCTCCTTTTACTAGCCCTGCTTTTCCTAAATCTTCTTGTTTTAATTCTTTAAGATTGCTTATTATTTTTGCTCCTGTTGCTCTAGCTATTTTTTTCATATCGGATTCTTTAACTCTTCTTATTGTGTAAATATTATTTTTAGCTAAGAAATGTTGTGCTATATCATCAATTCCTTTTTGACAAACTACTACATTTGCGTTAGCCTCTACAATTTTGTTAACCATTGACTTGAGCATATTTTCTTCTTGATCAATGAAAGATTGTAGTTGTGCTGGATCGGTTATTTGAATTTTTGCATCTATTTCTGTATCTTTTATTTCTAATGGTACATTTATTAATGCTATTTTAGTATTTTCTAATTTCTTTGGCATCTCTGAATGTACTCGCTCTTTGTCTAAAACAATTCCTTGTATTAATTCTGAATCAGAAATTCCTGCTCCAACTTTTTTTTCTATTTTTATATTATCTAAATCTGCTTTTTCATTAGTTACTTGTTTTACAGCTTTTATGCAGATTTCTGCAAGCTTTTCTTTTGCTGATTCTACTCCTTTACCAGTCATTGCTGTTTTTGCTATATTTATTAGTATTTTTTCATCTGAGATATTAACATCTTCTGCTATTTCGTTTAGGATTTCTTGTGCTTTTTCAGCTGCTAACCTATATCCTTTTGTGATTATTGTTGGATGTATTTTTTTATCTAATAGTACTTCTGCGTTTTTTAGTAACTCTCCTGCTAAAACAACTACAGTGGTTGTTCCGTCCCCAACTTCGTTTTCTTGGGTTTTGGCAACTTCTACAATCATTTTTGCTGTAGGATGTTCTATTGCCATTTCTTCTAGGATTGTTACACCATCGTTTGTTATTATTACATTATTTAGTGAGTCAACTAACATCTTATCCATGCCTTTTGGTCCTAGAGTGGTTCTAACTGTTTCTGCAACTAGTTTAGCTGCCATAATATTGTTTCTTTGGGCATCTTTTCCGATAGTTCTTTGGCTGTCTTCTGGTAGAATGTATATTGGTTGTTTATCTGTCATTTTTAAATCAGTTTTCTGAAAGTTGAATTGTTTTTAAATGTTATGGTTTTCTGTAAAATAGATAATCTTATTAATTTTAAGTAACTTAGTATATAACATGAAAACAGGAATTAAAATCGCAGATGCTATGACAAAGAATCCAGTATTTGTTAATCAGAATGAATCTGTATTTAAGTGTGTTAGGAAGATGGTGAAGGAAGGTATTGGGTGTTTGTTGATTATTGAAGAAGATAAACTGCTTGGAATTGTTACTGAAAAAGACTTGATGATTAAAGCTTTAGCTAAGAATATTGATATTAAGAAAACTTCTATTGGTAAACTAATGAGCAAAAAACCGATTTATGTTGGTCCTGAAGAGGATTTGTATGATGCTATGCTGTTGATGAGTCGAGAGGATGTTAGAAGACTTCCTGTTGTTGATAAGGGTGTTATTGTTGGGATGTTAACTCATAAAGATATTTTGACAATTCAACCAGGGTTATATGATATTGTTGTTGGGAAATTTGATATTCGTGAGAGTGAAAGAAAATCTATGTTAAATGGGAATTTAGAAGGAAAATGTGTTTCTTGTAAATCTTTTGGTCCTTTGACGAAAGTTGGGAATGCTTGGTTATGTGATTCTTGTAAAGGGTAAGTTTTATTAATGTTAAAGATTGATTTTAGTTCATGATTGATAGAGAAGTAAATGTTCATGAGGCTGGTGGATTTCACTTGTTTCATAAGGGAGTTTTTGATATTGATAGATTGTATAAGGAGATAAAGCAGGCCTTATTGGATCGTGAGTATGACTTTTATGAGAAGAAACACTCTGATAAAGACAAACCTAAGGGGAAGGAGATAGAGTATAAGTTTGTTGGTGAAAGAGATATAACTGATTACTTTAAATATCAACTTACTGTTACATTTTTCCTCCAATATATTACTCCTGTTTCTGAGAATTTGGTTAGTGGTACTGCTAGAGTTAGTTTTATGGGGAAAGTGTTATTGGACTATAGGAAAAAATGGCAGCCTGGGGTTGTTTCTGATTTTTTGTTTAGAATTTATAATAATTATTTGATTAAGGATTTAATTAAAAAGCATAGGGATAGGTTGTATAAAGAAACTACAGATCTGCATGATTTGGCTAGAGATATTTTAGAGTTTAATCGTTAATTATTTAAATAGAATGTTTATTGTTTAATCATGTCATTTTTTTCAAATCCTTTTGTGGAAGCATTTGTATTATTTTTTATACTTTTTTTAGTGTTTAGGATTGTTTTTTTTATTTTAGAAAAAATACTTTTAAAAATTACACTTAAAACCAAAACAAATCTTGATGATATTATATTAAAGGAATCTTCTGCTCCAATTAATCTCTTGCTTTTGTTTGTTGCTTTAAGAGTTACATTGGGACAAATTAACTTAGGTATTTCTGTTGGTGTATTGGATATGTTTAACAAACTTATTTTGACTGTAATTGTGCTTTCAATTGGTTATTTAATATATGTAATTTCTGATTTGGTGCTTGGTAGGGCATTTAAGAAGTTTGTTGCTAGGACTGAATCTAAACTTGATGATAGTTTGTTTACTCTGGTTCATAGTGTTTTAAAAATAGCATTAGTTATTTTAGTACTGCTTTATGTTTTGAGTGTTTGGGGTGTTGAAATTTTGCCTTTAATGGGTGCATTAGGAATTGCAGGTTTGGCAGTTGCTTTAGCTTTGCAACCAGTGTTAGCTAATATCTTTTCTGGTGCATCTATGATTTTAGATAAGTCTGTTAGTAAAGGAGATTTAGTTTATTTAGATGCCCATACTAAGGGGAAGATTTTGAAAGTTGGTATGAGGAGCACTAGGATTTTAACATTTGATAATGAATTAATTATTGTTCCAAATAGTAAGTTAGCTGAAAGTACTATACAAAATGTTGCATTGCCTGAACTTATATCTAGGGTTGTAATCCCTTTTGGGGTTGCTTATGGTTCTGATATTGAAAAAGTTAAGAAGATTGTTCTGAAAGAAGTTAAAACTGTTAAAAATGTTGTTCTTGATGAAGATCGTGAACCGAGGGTTAGATTTTTGAAGATGGCTGACTCTTCTTTGAATTTTAAGGCTTATTTTTATGTTGATACTTATGAAGAGCGGTTTAATGCTATTGATGAAATAAATACTAAGATATATAATTCATTAAATAAGGCTGGAATTGAGATTCCATTTCCGCAAGTGGATATTCATCTGAAGAAGTAAACAAACTTTTAAGAAGTGTTTTGAACGCAAAGCTTTTAAATTTGGTATTCAATTATATTTTTATGAACAAAAAAGGACAATTTTATTTGATATTAGCTGTTATAATTTCTTTAGCTGTATATGGTGTTACTTATACTGTGAATAGTATTGAAGAACCTGTTTTATGGGAAGATTTTAATGATGTTTCTGAGAACTATATGACTGAATCTGTATTTGTTTTGAATGATGCTTTGGAAGATAAGGTGCTGGTTAGAGAGAAATTAGATGAATTTACAAAAGATTTTTTAGAGTATGCTAGAAAAAGGAATCCAAATTTAAATTTGCTTTATGTATATAGTGATGGTACTAGTATTTCTGTTAAAAGTTATTTGGATACTAGGAGTGTAGTTGGTGATGAAGATATCTTTGGTGCTGGTCAAGAGTTGGTACAAGATGTTACAATTAATGTTGGTGGAACAGAATTTATTTATAAGGTTCCTGTGGTTACAGATAACTTTGGTGAGGGATGGAGTGGAGTAACTTTTGGTGATGAACCTTTTGATATTGCTATAGCTGGAATTTTGCATCCTTTTAATCTGAGTGATGATACTATTCCTGAATTTAAAGCGATTATAAGAACTGAAGGGCTTCCAGGGGAGTATTCTGTAGGTGTTGTAGGTGAAGAGTATGTTTTTTTATCTCCAGGTAATACCCAGCAATTTGTTGGATAAAAATAGAAATGTATATAAAAAGATAATAATAATATTGTTAATATGAAAAGAGGTATTTCGCCAATTGTTTCATGGGTTTTGATTGTTGCTTTTGCAATTTCTATTGCAATGATAGTGATTCCTACTTTAATAGATAGGGTTAAAGATTGGGATTTTGATCCAGATATTAATTATTGTGAAGATGTTTCTTTGTCTGTTGATGTTGAGAATATTTGTGTAGCTAATGGTGAATTGAAAATACCTATAACTAATAATGGGGATTTTACTATTCAGAAACTAACTATTGGAATTACTACTGATGTTTTAGCAGAACAGTGGTGTGAATATATTTCTGGAGCTATTCCTTTACCCCCTAGTGTTGGTAGTGATCTTCTTTTGAGGTTAGATAAGAAGTATTCGTTTGATATTACTTTAGAAGATTTTGTTGATTGTGTGAGTGGTGCTGGTGCTAATGATGCTGCATCTAAAATAGAAATTGTTCCTTGGATTAAGCCAGATCCTGAATTGGAAATAATGCATTGTGATGATAGAAAAATTATTTTATCGAATGATTTAAATACTCCATGTTAAATAATAAATAAAAGAAGATGATAAATAAAAAGGGACTTTCACCATTGATTGCAACTGTTTTGTTAGTTGCTTTAGTTGTTGTTATTGCATTTTTAATTTTTTGGTGGTATGGTGAGTTGATTGGGGATGAGTTAGAAAAGTCAGAAATTACTGCTGATCAAGCTTGTGTGCAAGATGTTAGTTTTAGATTATCTGATGGTGAGTGTACTGATGGTCCTACAGATGATGGGCTTAATAGTAGAATGATTTCATTTGGTGTTGAAAATGATGGAGAGATTAGAATAAGTAGTTTTAGAGCTGTTGTTGTTGGAGATGAAAGTACTTTTAATCAAGAGATTGCCCAAGGGGTTGAACAAGGAGTTAGTACTAGATTAAGTGTTGTAGCAAATATTGATGAGCTTGGAACTTTGTTGAATTTAGAAATTATTCCAATGATTAGTGCTGGTGGTACTACTAAGTATTGTACTGAGCAATCACAGTTTATTGAAATTCAATGCTAATCTTTGTAGAAAAGTTTAAATACTGATAAAATAAAAAATGATTATGAATAAAAGAGGTATTTCGCCATTAATTGCAACTGTGCTTATTATTGGTTTTACAATTGTTCTTGCTGTGTTAGTTATTACATGGATTAGTGGAACAGTTGAAGATGTTACTGATGATACAGATGTTCTTGTTGATCTTAATAATAAATGTTTAGATTTGGTTGGAAAAGTTGATGTTGATGCAAGTTATGATGGGGGTACTACTGATACTACTGTTAAAGTTACTAATAAATGTGGACAAGATTTTGGTTTTATGGTTTTATGGTTAGATTCTAGTGGTGCTATTGATGCTACTGCTACAGATAATGTTCCTTCAATTGGTGCTTATGGTTTTTGGACTGATTCTAATTCTGCAGAATATACTACTGTTAAAGTAATTCCTTATTTTGGTAGTTCTGATAATTCTTGTAGTGAAGGGTTTGAAGAAGAAGTTGTTGGTTCTTCTGGTCCTGTTCTTAGTTGTCCAAATGGTGTTTGTGAGTCTTGGTTGGGTGAGACTTGTGCGAATTGTATAGCGGATTGTGAGTTAAAAACAGATGGTTGTACTGTTATGGATTATGTTTGTTCTCCTTATGACTCTCATGGGGCTTTGAATCCAATGTGTACATTAAGTTGTAATGGGGGACTTGGGTGGTGTTCTGCTGGTCCAGATTGTCCACCAAGTGGGTATGATGTTGATGGAACTGCTTCTAATACTGAATGTGTCCCTAATGGTTTTGGGGAGTGTTGTATTCCTCTTTAATTATTAAAAATAACCAAAAAGTTTAAATATCGTTAGTCTTAGATTATAGATAGATATATTCGTAAAAAAAATATAAAGGAGGTGTATATATTGATGAAAGATAAAAAAGGTATTTCGCCATTAATTGCAACTGTGCTTATTATTGGTTTTACAATTGTTCTTGCTGTGTTAGTTATTACATGGATTAGTGGAACAGTTGAAGATGCTACTGATGATACTGATTGTATGGTGGAAGCAGAAAATAAGTGTTTAGCTTCTGTTGGAGACATATCGCTTAGTGGAATAGCTGGTTCAGCATTAACGATTACAAATGAAGGTTCTACTGTTTTTTCACAAATACATGCAGTTGATTTAGATGCGGATGGGGCTACAATTGGAACTGTTTATGAGGTTTCTGGTGGTTTAGGTGCTTATGATACAGATAATGCCCATCCGATTGATGGTTTTGCTGAAAGCGTTAGAGTAATCCCTACTGTTGTGGGTGATGATGGGGCATGTAGTACTGAATGTGGTCCTGTTGAAATATCAGTAGTAGTATAACTTTTTCTTTTTTTTCTTTAATTTTAGAAACTTATTTAAATGAATTTTCTTAGGTTTAAAGTATGAAGAAAGACGGTGGTATTTGGGTTTCTGCTATTTTGTATATTGCTATGGGGGTGGTTCTTTTAACTGTAGTTCTTGCTGCTGGTTTACCTGCAATAAATAAGATGAAAGATAGTTACACTTCTAGACAAACAAAGGATTTGATGATAACTTTGGATAATAATATTAGAAATGTTTTCCATGAAGGTCCTGGTTCTCAAAGAATAGTAAGTATTAACATTGGAAGGGGGGATTTTATTATAAATGAAGGTAGTGATGAAATAACTTGGGAATTGGAAAGTTCGGCTATAATATCTGAGATTGGTCAAACTGTTAATGAAGGTAATTTAAAAATATTAACCCAAAAAACTGGAGTAAAAGATAAGTATGAAATTTATTTAACTTTGGATTATGATGCAATTGGATTAGATATTGTTTATACTGGTCCTCAAAAGTTATCTGGAGATCATAAATTTTCAATATTAAATAAGGGGGAAGATCCAATACAGATTGCGATTACACAACTATGAAAGAATTACCTGAATTGCCACGTAAAAAATCTATAGTAAGTTCTATTAACAGACTTCCAGAAATGGTTGATAAGAAATTTCCAGAGATGCCTGATAAAGAAAAAACTATTTTTAAGATAGAACCTGCTGGTGAGTTACCTAGCTTTCCTAAAGTAAAAAAACAAGAAATAAATTTTAAATACCCGTTAATTGCCCCTTATGCTTATGCCCACTTATATTGGGACCCTAAATTAAAGGAAGTTATTTATAGAGTTGAAGAACCAGAACTTGATAAGTACGAAAAAAAAGTTTTAAATTTATTGGAGGATGGGATTCAAGAATTAGTTAACATAAGTTATTTGGGTATGAAAAAAGGTGGTAAAGTAATAGAATATTTAGAAAAAAATACTAAAGTGTTATTAAATGAATTGAGGATAACTCTTTCTAAGGATTCATATCTGAAAATAATGTATTATATTTATAGGGATTTTGTTGGATTAAATCGTGTTGAACCTTTAATGAATGATTATTTTATAGAAGATATCGAATGTAATGGGGTAAAACATCCAATTTATGTTGTGCATAGAAAATATAGGAATTTGAAGACTAATGTTATTTTTAATGATATTAAACTTTTGGCGTCTTTTGTTGAGAAGTTGGCTGAGCGGTCTGGGCAATATGTTTCTTATGCTACTCCTTTATTAGATGGTGCTTTGCCTGATGGGTCTAGGGTTAATGCTACCTTTACCGAGGATATCTCTTCTAGGGGGCCAACTTTTACAATTAGAAAATTTACTAGGAATCCTTGGCCGCCAACTAAATTAATTAATTTTAATACTGTCTCTTCAGAAATTTTAGCATATCTTTGGATGTTAATAGAACATGAAAAGAATGTTATGCTTATTGGTGGTACTGCTTCTGGAAAAACAACTTTTTTGAATGCTTTGACTTTTTTTATTCCTCCTTCTGCTAGAATTGTTTCAATCGAAGATACTAGGGAGTTGAATTTGGAACATAGCAATTGGTTGCCTTCTGTTGCTAGAGAGGGGGTCGGATTGGCTAATTTAGTGGGGCAAAAATATGGCGAGGTTAGTTTGTTTAATTTGTTGAAGGAGAGTTTTAGACAGAATCCCAATTATGTTATTGTTGGGGAGATTAGAGGAAAAGAGGCTTATGTTTTGTTTCAGGGGATGGCATCTGGGCACCCTAGTTTTGGAACAATGCATGCAAACTCTGTGGATACTATGATAAAAAGATTGGAGACCGAACCTATTAATTTATCTGGATCTTTAGTTGAAACAATGGATGTTGTTTTAGTTATGGCCTCTACTCGTGTTAAAGGAAAAGATGTTAGGAGATTAAAGGAAGTTGTTGAGATAATTTCTATTGATGAAAAAAAAGGGAATGTTCTTAATAAACCATTTATTTGGAATCCTGGTGAAGATAAGTTTGTTTATAATTCTGAGAGCCATATCTTTAAACAATTAGTTTATCAGTTGGGTATGGGTGAGATAGAAATAATGGAAGAGTGGAAGAAGAGAACTCTCTTTTTGAATGCTATGACTGCCAATCATATTTTTGATTTTCATGTTGTTCAAGGATTAATTAATGAATATTACAAGGACCCGGAGGCAGTTTTAGATAGGTTTGGGATAAGATGAATAATGAATTTAGAAAAAAGAAAGGGTTGGCTGATGAAGATTATATTTGGGTTAGTGATAAATTAAAAAAAAAATATGTAAAAGAGTTGGGGCTTGATTATTCTGATGTTAAGGATTTTGTTAAGGCGAAAAAATCTAAGAAAAAAGTGAAGGCTAAATCTGCTCAGCCAATTACCTATAAAACTAATTTTTATGCTAAGCTTTCTAACTTTTTTATGGAGAATTTGTCTTTTTATTTTACTAGGGAATCTAAGAATTTTTTTGATCCATTGTTAAAAGCATTGACTTCTGCTAATTTAAGAGTCCTTTCTAAAACCTATATAAGTATGATTTTATTTTCTACTATACTTGTATTTCCTATAGCATTGATTGTATCTTTTTTGTTAACTTTTAATGTTATTTTATCTATTTTTGTTGGTTTAGTTATTTCTGGATTGGTTTTTGCGTTGATTTATGGCTATCCATTTACAATTGCTAATGATAGGAGAAATAAAATTTCTCAAGAGTTGGTATTTGCAGAAGTTCATATGGCGGCGGTTGCTGGTTCTGGTGCACATCCAATTAAAATTTTTGAGTTGTTGGTTGATTCTGGAGAGTATCCTGCTTTGCAAGAGGAACTAAAGAGAGTTTTGAATTATCTTAATATTTTTGGGTATAGTTTGTCTAATGCATTAAAGGCGGTTACAAAAACTACGCCTTCTCCTGAATTAAAAGAATTATTTCATGGAATGATATCTTCTATTGAAACTGGTGGAGATATTAGAAAATACTTAACAGATAAGTCTACAGATACATTAACTAAGTATAGATTTGCTCAAAAGAAACATTTGGAAACGGTTGCAACTTACTCTGAAATTTATACAGGATTTTTGGTTGCAGGCCCTATGTTATTTATTGTTACGCTTGCAATTTTGGAAAAAGTTTCACCTGTTTTAGCTGGATTGTCTATATCCACTATTGCTACATTGGGTACTTTTGTATTATTACCTATCTTGAATGTGTTTTTTATCTTATTCCTTGAAACTATGAGGTCTGAAATATGATAAAATTTAAACTTAGACATGCAATTACAATTTTTATAGCACTATTTATTATGGTTTTTGCAGTTTATGTTCTGTTGCCTAACGAATCTAGGTGGTTTAAGCCTTTGTTAGGGCTTGCTTTTTTTATTGCTGTTTCTCAATTTTGGGTAGATGTTATGCGAGATAATAAAAAGAATAAAGAGCTTGAGGAGAAATTTTTAGAGTTTGTTCGTGCAGTTTCTGATGGGGTTAAATCTGGGATTCCAATACCAAAAGCTATAATTGAAATTGGTGGTGCGGATTATGGAGCTTTATCTCCTCATGTTAAGAAGTTAATGCATCAGATAGAATGGGGTATGCCTTTAAGAGAAGCATTTTCTAGGTTTGCTGCTGGAACTAAGAATAAGTTGATAAAACGTTCTATGGCTATTGTTGTTGAGGCAGAACAAAGTGGGGGACATATAGATAAGGTTTTATCTTCTGTTACAGATTCTGTTTTACAGATTAAGAAAATAAAAGAGGAAAGAAGGGCAACTATTTTTTCTCAGATTATTCAAGGGTATTTTATTTTTATTATGTTTATAGCAATTATGATTGTTTTGCAAATTTATTTGTTACCTCAATTGATGGATGTTAGCGGTTCTGTTTTGGTTGGGGTTTCTAGTGGATATACTTCTGAATTAGATGATACTAGTGTGTATCCATCTGCTATTGATTTTAGCTTTATATTTGTTTTTTTAATATTAATCCAGGGGTTTTTTACTGGATTGATGGTGGGAAAATTTTCGGAGGGGAGTTTAAAGTATGGGCTTAAACATTCATTGTTATTGATGTTGATAGGTTACATGGCGTTTACTATTGCCGCAGGATTTTAAAATGGAGAAGAAGGGATTATTACAAATTGATTGGATTGTAAGCTTTGGGATATTTGTTGTATTGCTGTTGTTGATATTTATTTTGTTTGGTCCTGCTTTAACACAAGAATATAGTGATGATTATTTGAAATCTATTGCTCAAAAAGGATTTAAAGATGTTAGTTATCACACTGTTTATAGGTATCCTATTTTTATTGATACTCCTAGTGAAATTAATGGCTTAGCTAAATATGAGGTTAAACTTCCCCAAGAATTACTTGATATTCCTGTTGATGTGAAGAACCTTATGGTTTTGGATAATCAAACTTTGATTTTTGAAAGGGATATTGTTGGTGATATGCTTAAGTTTGAGTATGTGGATAAAGATCCTGCTTTTGTAAATAAACTTCTTTTGATTTATTCTGGTGATTTTGATATCCTTTCTTTAGCTGTTACTGCAGATCTATTGGATCCTTATAAGATAACACTGGGTGTTAGAGATGAACATTATGTTTTTTCAGAAAGTAGGTTTGCAGATATATTAACTTGGGATTATGATATATTTAAAGAAGAGTTGAAGTATCCTCTTTCAAAAGATGTTGCAGTTTATATTTATGAACCAGGTGAATCGGAGCTTCGTTATGATGCTTATGTTAAAAAAGAGCCAATGGAAAATGATCAGGTTTTTGTTATTCGATGGTTTGACAATTTTATTAATGAAACAACTGGACGTATGCAGCCTATTTTGATAAATATGAGAGTATGGTAATTAAAAATAAAAAAGGATATTTGAAAACAGTTGAAGCTATTGTTGCTTTACTTCTCTTATTTGGAGTTATTTTGTTTTCTATTAATTCTAGAGATGTGAGTGAACCTGCTGTCCCTGATGATGTTGTTTTTGTTCAGGATGCAGTGTTAAATTGGATGGAGCATTCTACTCTTTTTAGGGATGGGGTTCTTAGTTCTAGTGATACTTATATTGATACAGTGAATTTTATTATCCTTTTTGATTTGACTAGATTTGCTTCTCCTTATGGATTAGATATTTGGTTTTCTATTGATGAACCTAGAGATGCTTCTTGGTTTGAAGATAAGGGGAATGTATATGTTGATAGTATTATTATTACTGGTAAGGATAAGAATGGCGTGTATCAAACTAGAAAATTGATTTTATATCTTTGGAGGCAAGGGGATAAACCTATTCAAGAATGTCCAATTTTTCCATTTCCTGATGGGGTTTCGTGTATAAATCATCAGGAATGTATTGATTCTTCTCCATTTCCATTGGAGGATTATAAAGTTTGGTGTGATTCTGGTGAATGTAAATTTCAAGCGATTTTTTGTTAGAATAGTTGTTTGTTATAGAAATGTTTATAAGTATAAGTAGGTTTTATTTTATTAGATTATAAAGGGGTTATATGGATGATAAAAAAGTTTAGAAAGGTATTTAAGAAGTTTATTTCTAAAATATTTAAAAGTAAAAAAAATATTCGATTAGGTTTTTATGGGCCTCCAAATGCTGGAAAAACAACTTTAGCAAATAGAATTAGTATGGATTGGTTGGGGGAGGAGATTGGAAGTGTTTCTAAAATACCTCATGAGACTAGAGAGATTAGAGTGAAAGAAAAAGTTGAAATTGAATCAGATGGTAAAACGTTATCTTTTAATCTTATTGATACGCCTGGTATTGCTACTAAAATTGATTATGAAGAATTTATAAAACATAAGATGAGCAAAACTAAGGCTAAAAAAAGAGCTAGGGAAGCAACAAAAGGAGTTATAGAGGCTATTAGATGGTTGGATAATGTGGATTGTGTTATTGTTGTTTTAGATGCTACTAAAAATCCCTATTCACAAGTTAATATTACTATAATTGGGAATTTGGCTGCTAGAGATATTCCTGTTTTGATTGTTGGGAATAAAATTGATTTGAAATCTGCTAATTTAAAAAAGGTTGAAGCTGCGTTCCCCCAGTATGATGTGATTGGAATTTCTGCTCAAAAAGGTAAAAATATAGAAAACTTTTATAAGGAGGTTTTTAGATTAGTTAAATAAAATGTTATCTTTTCAATATCTGCCATACAGGGAATATTCTGGATTAACTACAGATGATAAGTTTAAGAAGATTTTTAATATTGTTAAAAAGAATAAGATTGTTTTGATGCAAGGGAGATTGAAACCTCAAGAAGAAGCGCAGTTAATTGAGGAAACAATGAGTCAGATTACGAAGAAATTTTCTGGTATTTCTTTTTGTACAATTCAGCCAGGACAAAATGGTAAGAAAATAAGTAAAAAAGACGATTCTAAGGTTCCTATGGTCTTAAAGAATACTTTTTATAATATGTTTTTTAAGAATAGGGATACTTTAACGATAATTGGCCCTGCTAATATAGTGCGGGAAATAAGAAAAAATCCAAATCGTATTGATTTGTTGACTAAATAAAATGCCTCACCAATGTGTAAGATGTGGAATTTTTTATGATGATGGTGCAAGAGAGTTATTAGATGGTTGTGTGTGTGGTAGTAAATTCTTCTTTTTTATGAGTAAGAAAGCTTTGGAAAAAGTTCAAAAAGTATCTGCTAAATTAACTAAAGAAGATAGGGTGCAAATTGAAGAAGATATTAAAGAAATAACTGGGGCGAAGGATGAAGATAAACCAGTATATTTAGATATTGAATCGATTAGAGTGTTAAAACCAGGAAAATATGAGTTGGATTTGGTTGATATGTTTAAAGGAAGCCCTTTAATATATAAATATGGTGATGGAAAATATGTTATTGATTTGGCTTCTACATTTGAGGCGGCTAAAGGATGAAACCTGTTGCTAAAAGAGATATTATAGATGTGTTAAGGAAGAGTTTGAAAGCTATTAGAGAAAATGATTTATCCTCTTTGAGAGAACAAAGTTTTAGGACCGTGCATAATTCTTCTATCTACCAAGATGAATATTCGATCTCTATTTCTGTTGTTTTGTATTCTATTTTTAAGGTTTTGGAAAAGAACAACTATAAGGGGCATAAAGATTGGGGCAAATTTAAAAAATCTTTACTTGCTGAATTAAAGCAAGCTATTAATGCGCTTGAAAAAGATAATATTAAAGGGTATGGTGCTGGGTTGAAAAGGGTGATTTCTCATTTGAAGAAATTGGATAAAAATGTTGGAATGTATATGGAAGATATTATTCGGTCTACTAAAGTTAAAAAAGCTTCAAATATACATGGTCATGGATTGAGTATTGGAAGGGCTGCTGATTTGCTAGGAATTACTAAATGGGAGTTGATGCCTTATTCTGGGAATACAAGAACTTATGAGGCTAAATATAATATCTCTAAATCTATTAAAGATAGGATATTGCTCGCTCGGGGGCTTTTTGGGGTAAAATGAAAAAGACTATTGTAGTGGATACTGGAACTGTAATCAGTATGGTTACTAATAATCTGTTATGGACTTTTAGATATTTATCTAAGAAGTATAAAGGAGATTTTTTAATTCCAGAATCTGTTAAAACTGAATTGATTGATTATCCTATGAAAACGAAGAAGTTTAAGTTGGAGGCTTTGATGATAAATGATTTGATTTTAGAAGGGCAGTTGAAAGTTGTTAAGCCTGTTAGAGCTAAAGAGATTTCACATAAGTTGATGAATTTAGCTAACACTATGTTTTTAGCTAAACGAAATCCTGTTAAGATATTACAGAAGGCAGAAACTGATGTGTTGGCTTTAGTGATTTCTTTGAATTCTGATGCTTTACTTGTTGATGAACGTACTCTTCGGTTGTTGGTTGAAGATCCTGAAAAACTCTCTAAGATTTTAGAGCGTAGATTGCATACTAAAATTGTTATGGATAGAAAGGTTATGAAAGAATTTAAGAAAATGGTTAAGGGTGTTAATATTCTAAGATCGACTGAAGTTGTTACTATTGCATATGAATTGGGATTATTAGACAGATATATTAGTGTAGGTAAGAAAGTTCACAAGAAATATAGAGGTGCTTTGTTGGAAGGTGCCCTTTGGGCTTTAAAACTAAAAGGGTGCGCTATTTCTAAAGAAGAAATTGATGATATCTTAGAATTTGAAGGAATTAAGGCTTGAGAGTGTGTTTTTTGAGTTAGGTTGTAGCTACCAAAAGCTTTATAAATGTTTCACGACTACGGGATTGTAACATAATTAATTAACTTATGGAGGGTTAAAGAATGAATAAATATCTTAAGTTGTTGACAACTGTAATGATGCTTTTGATGGTATTTACACCTGCTTCTTTAGTTAGAGCAGAAGTACCTGATGATAGTTTTGCAATTACAAAGATAACTATTGAAGGCGTTGAATTTGAATTCGATGAAGATTATACTCCTGGCGATATTTTGATATATGCTCCTGTTTCTCTTGATTCTGAATTAGAAGTTGAGGTTGAATGGGAAGCTGGAAATAATATTACTGAGTTTACAGGTGGAGATCTTGAAGCTAAAATCGAAGTTGAATTTGATGGTGACGATGTTGATACAGAGTACTTTGATGTTGAGTCAAATTGGCATGGTAGTGAAACTCTAACTATTGAAATTGATAGTGATGACGGTTTGTTAGGGAACGAAGTTTTGAATGTTAAAATGAGATCTAGAGATGGAACTCATGAAAGCGAATTCACAATTCTTTTGAGTGTATCAAGAGAAAGAAACTTTGTTGAAATCTATGATGTTAACTTTAGACAAGGCATGCAATATGAAGCTGGAGAATTAATGACAGTTAGTATTGGTGTAGTAAACGAAGGACGAAATGAGGAAGAAGACATTTATGTAAAAATGACTATTCCTGAACTTGGTTTAACTACAAGAAGCGACAGATTTGATCTTGTTGTAGATGGAGATGAAGTTGCAGATGACGAAAAATACTACAAGTTACATAAGACTTTGTTCTTAGAATTACCAGTAGGTACTCCTGTTGGTGTATATGATGTACACTTTGAGGCTATCTATGATGATGGTGATGAAAAAGACGAAGCTGTTTACTCTATTGTAGTGGGTGCAAGTTCTGATGTAACATCAGGAATTAGCATGGATACACAACATCAAACAATTGGAGCAGGAAAAGCTATTGTTTACAAAGTTTTGTTTGACAATACGAATGTAGACTATAACATTGAAGTTAGTGGCGTTAACTTTGGAACTGTTGAAGTTCGAGAAGAAGACGATGAAGCTTACATCTTTGTATCTATAGATGAAGATACAAACGCTGGAAGTTATGACTTTACTGTTATTGTTAAAGCTGGAACTAACGTTCTAGAAGAATTCGATGTAACTGCTGATGTTGTTTCTTCAGATAGTGAAGCAAGTTATAGTGATGTCAAATCTGGTCTTGAGATTGGTTTCGCTGTTTTGTTAGTGATTCTAGTTATTTTAGGTATCATATTGGTAGCTAAGAAATTAGGAAAAGGTGACGAAATAGAAGAACCTATTTTAGATGAAGATCAAACATATTACTAGAGTTATCTAGTACTTTTTTCTTTTTTTTCTTTTTTAAAATTTTTTGAGAATCGATATATATATATAGGGATTCTTTATATCTTTATTATAAAGGAGGGTGATATTTAATGAAAAAAATAATATTTGGAGTTTTAGTTCTTATGGTTTTTATTGTTAGTGGGTGCGAAGTTGCTGAGATAGATCCACAAAAAGCTGGAGCTAAAATTAAACAAGAGCTTGGTGGTGGTGGTGGAAGCGTAGGGGATACTACTTCTCCAACTTTAAATTCTATTTGGATTGAATTAGATAATGGTTATGAAGTGACTGTTTCTGCGTATGATGCATCTGGAATTTCTTCTATAGGGGCAAGTTTTGAAGGGCCTGGATCTAGTAGTAATACTGGTGGAGGACATAGTTGTCAAGGAGATACAGAATGTTCTATATCGTTTTCTAAAGAAGAAGGAGAAGGAATGTACAGTTTTTCTGCTTCAGCAAAGGATATTTACGATAATGAAGGATATTTTGAAGAACAGATGTATTTTGATGAAGAAACCAAAATGACCAATCAGACAAATACTACAAATTCTTCAGTAATTTCACAATTTGAGGTATTTCCAATAAGTGTAGGTTATTTTGGAAACACTGGTGAACAGATTTGTAATTTAAATGGATATGATGATTGTGTAGCTGTTAAACTTGGTGGTGGACATTTTTACTATGCAAGTAGTGATAGTAGTTGTATTGGAGAACAAATAGTTGTGCCTATGACTACGAGATTGTTTTCTTGTTCAATTACTATTACAGAGATGGTTACTGGAAATTGTTATACAAATTCAGATACTGGATTACATGAACCTATTTATGGGGATTATCGTTTAGTTTCAGGAGAATATAGTGATGTAATCTGTTCAAAATAATTTTTTTCTTTTCTTTTTTAAAACCAAAAGATTTATAAATCTTACATTTCTTACAAGTAATAAGATGTTAGTTGAAATTAAAACCGCAAAGATAACGGATAAAGGACAAATAGCAATACCAAAAGATATTCGGGGCTTTGAAGGATTTAAAGTTGGTTCTAAAGTTGCAATTTTAGCTTACGATGATAAGATAGAATTAAGACCTATGAAAGCGATCAGTGAAAAGATTTCTACTGCTATTGCAAGTGAAGCTGTATTAGCTAAGGATTGGAATAGTAAAGAGGATGAAGAAGCATGGAAGGATTTGTAAAAGGTGATGTAGTTGTTTTACCATTTCCTTTTTCAGACTTAAGTAAATCTAAAAAGAGACCTGCTTTAGTTGTTGCAGATATAGATGGAGATGATATTATTTTATGTCAAATAACTAGTGAAGTTAGATTTGATAATTATTCTATTGTGCTGTCTTCTGAAGATTTTGAAAAAGGAAGTTTGCATTTAACTAGTCTAATTCGTCCTAATAGGTTGTTTACTGCGGACAAATCAATTATTTTGAAAAGGATTGGTTCTTTAAATAAATCTAAAATAAAAGAGGTTGAGAAAGGAATTATTAAAATTTTTACAAGTAATTAGTCAATAGTTTCTTTTTTAAATTCTTTATAAACTATTTAAATATTCTATAGTATTTGTTATAATAGTTTTATTACAACAATATATTTAAATCAATTCTTGGTTCTCTTATTAGTAATAAATGGGGGGATTCAACTATGAGTGATAAAAGATTTATGTTTGTGATTTTAATGTTGGTAATGGTTCCATTAGCTTTTGCGGAATCAAGTTTTACGTTTTATTCTGGTGCTGGGGTGGATCAAGTTTGTCCTAGGTCTACTGGATTGTTTAGTGATGTGATAGAGAATAATGGTGATGAAGTTTTAGAGCTAAGTGTATCAAGTTCTGGTAGTGCTGCTGTTTTTGCTACTACTGTGCCAATTGGGTTTGTGTTGTTTCCTGGTGAAATAAGAAATATTTATACTTATGTGACTCCCATGTCTAGTGTTGATGTTGGAAATTATGTTTTAACATTAACTGCAAATGGAAATGGAATTTCTCAAGAGATAACCCATAGTTTGTTTGTTAAGGATTGTTATGATTATGATTTTGTAGCAAATGATGTTGAGAAACATGTTTGTCCTTGTGATGATGATAAGTTTTCATTTACATTAACTAATAAAGGAGAATATTCTGAATTTTATTTATTAGGTGTTGATGGAGAATACAAAAATAATATTGTATTGAGTCAGAATAGTTTAACTTTAGCTCCGGGTGCTTCTAAAGAAATTTTTGCTTATGCGCAATCAGATTGTGAAGATCAAGGAGATTATGAATTTAGTATTATAGTTGATCCAAGTAAGGGAAGGTCTATAAAATCCCAAACTGCTAAATTGGTTGTTGATGCTTGTTATGATTTTGATATTGATACAGAAAGAGATTTAATTAATATGTGTGAACACTCTACTGAAAATGTAGCGATTAATGTTAGAAATGATGGTTCTAGCAGTAATGTTTATGATCTTAGTTTAGATGGTCCTTTGTGGGCAAATTTAGAGAACAATAAATTGAGTGTTGGGGCTGGAACTAGTGGCTCTGTAAATTTAGAATTAATACCTGATTATGGGGTTGAAGGAAGTTTTCAGATAACATTTAAGGCTGTTCCTGAAAAAGGTACTGTTCAAGCTGTTAATATATTTAATGTGAATGTTAAAAAATGTCATGAAGTTTCTGTAATTATTGAAAAAAGTGAAGATATGATCTGTAATGCTTTGGAGAATACATATGGCGTTGTAGTTAGAAACCAGGGTGAGTTTTCTAAAGATTTTTATGTTGATGTTGAAGGACCAAGTTGGGCTAGTTTAGATTTTACTTCTGTAAGTCTTGGTGCAGGTGAAGAAAAGCAATTGACTTTGAGTGTTTCCCCATCTTATGATGTTTCTGCTGGAAGTTATGATATTGATATTGCAGTTTCTGCTAAAGATAGTAATAAAATTGCAAGTTCAGATAGTATAAATATACAAACAGTTACTCGTGAGGAATGTTATGATGCTTCTTTGAGTATCGAAGAGGGTTCAATAGATGTTTATTATGATGCTAGTGCAACTGTTCCTGTAGTAATTGAGAATAAAGGGGCAGATGTAGCGGCTTATAGTTTATCTGTTAGTGGTACTGCTTCAAACTTTGTTTATTTGAACCCTTCTGTGATTGATGTTTTACCTGGTGAATCTGAGATAGTTTACTTGTATATTGCTCCTTCTGATCAAGTGAGTGAAGGAGATTATTCTACTACAGTTACTGTTAGATTAGAGGATTCTACTATTATGGCTTCTGATTCTGTGAATATTAAGATAACTGATGTTCCAACTGAAACTGAAGAAGTAACTCCTGAGGGCTCTCCTGAAAGAGAATCTTTGTTTTCTAGAATAATTGCTTGGATTAGTAACTTGTTTGGTGGTGGTGATGAAGTTATTGAAGAGGTTTCGGAAGAAGAAGTAAAGGAAGAAAGTTCTGAAGAGCCTGTTGAGGATATTTCAGAAGAAGAACCTATTGAAGAAGGGCCAATAGAGGAAGAACCTGTTGAAGAAGATGTTCCAGAAGAAGAACCTATTGAAGAAGATGTTCCAGAAGAAGAACCTATTGAAGAAGAAGACGATGAAGAAGAAGTTGAATCAACTGATGTTTTATTGGGCGTTGGAGATTCTACCAAATTTATGATAAATGAAGATGAACATACTATAAAAGTAGAAACTGTTAGTGATAATACTGTCTTATTGGAAATAAGATCTAATCCAATTTTTGTTCCATTAGAAGTTGGAGATGTTAAAAGAATTGATATTGATGGAGATAAGATAGAAGATATTGAAGTTTCCTTTTCTGGTTTTGTGGGTAATAAAGCAGATATTAGTTATACTGTTTTAGAAGGAGCAGGACAAGGGGAGAGTGATTTTGATGATATTGTTGAGGATGTTCCAGAAGATGAGTCGAGTGAAGGTAGTGGGTTCTTTGCGGGATTCTTTGAAAGTTTAGGTGCCATTTTTAATGGTTTAATTAGTGGGGTTGCTACATACCAAATTCAGTTGATTGTTTTGATTGTTTTGATTATAGTGATTTTGCTTTTGGCTAAAACTAATTTGTGGGGTAAGATTACTAATTTCTTTGAAGAGGAAATTGAAGAAGAGAAGATTGTTGTTGCAGAAAAACCTGTTGAAGAGAAAAAAGAGGATATAGTTATAGAAGAAGAAAAACCTAAGGAAGAACCTAAAAAAGAAGAGAAAAAAGAGATTAAGAAAAAAGAGAAGAAGGTTGAAGAAGACGATGAAGATGAATTTGTCATCGAGTTTGATGATGACGATAAGTAATTTAAACTGTAGAAAAGTTTTTATATGTGGAAATGGATTGTTATAGTATGATGGATAAAAAAGGAGATATAAAATATCTTTTGTGGATTATATTCCTTGTGATAGTGGCGCTTGTAATTTGGTTGATATTAAAGGGTTAAGGAAATGAAGAAAGATGTTGAAAAACTAGTTGAGAATATTATTATAGTTTTTTTAATTTTGTTTGGATTATTTTTAGTTTATCAGATAATGAAGAATGCGCTTGGGGGTTCTTGGACTACAGAAAATATAATAATTTCTCTTTTGATATTTAATTTGGGGTGTGTACTTACTATTGGATTTTCTTTAGCTAAATTGGGTTCAGATCATAAACATTTGTCTAACCAATTTAAGAGTTTGGCTGGGGATTTTAAGAGGTATGTTAAGAAATAAATGTAATTTTTTTATAATCTTAAACTAGTTATTTTAGAGACACCTTCATTCATAGATACACCATAAATTTGTTCTGCTTCTGTTATAATTGCGTCGTTATGAGAAATAACAATATACTGTGCTTTATCTGAATATTGTGCAAATAATTTTCCTAGCTTTTCTGAGTTGTGTTTGTCTAGGGCAGCATCTACTTCGTCTAGAATGTAAAAAGAAGCGGGATTGTATTCTTGTATTGCAAATATGAAAGCTAAAGCTGCTAAAGTTTTTTCCCCACCAGATAAACTTCTTATGTCTAAATATTTTCTTGAAGCTATTTTTACAGTTATATCTAATCCTGCTTCTAAAGGTGCTTCTGGATTTTCTAATACTATTGAAGCCTCTCCTTTTGTGGATAAGCTGTTGAATATTTCACCAAATCTTTTATTTAAGTGATTAAATGTTTTCATAAATACTTTTGTTTTATCTTGTTCTATCGCTGTTATCATTTCAAAAATATCATCTTTTTCTGATTTTAGTTTGTTTGTTTTTTCTACTAATATTTGATGTTCTTCAGCTAGTTTATCGTAAATTTCTAGGGCTTTCATATTTACATTACCCATTCTTATAACAAATACTTCGAAATCTTTGATTTCTTTTTTTAATTGTTCTATATTAATGTTTTTTCTTATTTTTCCACCTTGGTATTCTTCTGCTTCTTTTTTTAGGCCTTCAATTTCCGCCATACATCCTGCTTTTTCAATAGAGATTGAATTTATTTTGTTTTCAATTATTCTTACTTTGTCTTGATGTTCTGAAATTATTTCATTTTTCTTTTCTATTTCTTCTGTTAGCCTATTTCTCCTTGAAAATAATTCTTTTTGTTTTAAGAAGAAATCTTTTTCTCTTTTTTCAGAATCTTTTAAGTTTACGCTCTTTTTTTGGATTATATTTGTTAACCCCCTTAATTCTTGTTGGAATTCTTGTTTTTCTTTTTCATGTTCTTCTATGATTTTGTATGTGTTTCCGTTTTCAATGCTTAAATAATCTGTTTTACTTTCATAAGAAGCTAATTTTGCTCTGTTTTCTATTATTTCTGATGTAATGCTTTGTTTTTGTTTGTCTAATATGGATGGTTTGTGTAGAGCATCTATTTCTGATTCTAATTTTAGCATTTCTTCTTCTATATTGTCTTGTTTAAATCCAATTCTTGTGTGTTTTCTGAAACCCCCAATCATTGCCCCACTTTTTTCTATTAAATCCCCTTCTAAAGTGACCATACGTACCCTTCCAATACCGATTCTTCTAACTATTTTTATGTCGTCTACAATTAATGTGTTTTCGAAAATATGTTTGAATGCGTTTTTATATTTGGAATCAAATTTTATTAGATCTATTGCCCACCCCTTGACTCCTGTTTTTTTTGATAGTTCTTTTAAGCTCGGGTGAACTTCTCTAGGTTTTATTCTGTTTAATGGTAAGAAAGTTACTACTCCTTTTTTATTTTGTTTTAAGGTTTGGATACACTCTTCTGCTACCATATCATTGTTTGTAACTACGCTTTTCATTTTTGCTCCTGCTGTTACTTCTAATGCTAAGGCATATCTTGGATTTGCTTTTCCTAATTGAGAGATTGTTCCATAAACTCCTGAAATGTTTGAAATAGAATCAATTGATGAATCTGAAAAGCTGTCTCCAGAGGATTGTGCTTTTAATCTAGCTAATTCATTTATCTTTAAACCTAAATCTTGTTTTATTGGCTTTAGGTTATTTTCTCTTTTTTCTAATTTTTTTATTTCTTTTTCTATTTTATTCCTTTCTTTTATGAAATAGTCTATTCGTTTGTTATTATCTTCTATCGTTATCTTGAGTTGTTGTTTTCTTGCTTCTACCTTTATTATTTCATTTTTTAGAGTTTCAATTCTTGATTGTGTTTTAACAACGTCTGTTTTTATATCTGTAATAGAATGTCTTATAGTTATTTGATCTTGTTCTCCTCTTTTTTCTAATTCGTCGTTTATATCGTTTAGTTCTGATTTTTTAGTTTGTATTTGATTTTCATTATCTTCTATTTTTTCTCTTATTTTTCTAAAACTTATTTTTTGTTTTTCTATTGCTGTCAGAATTATATCCAAGCGTTTTTGTTTTTCTTTAGTTTGGATGTTTAAATAAGTGGCTTTGTTATCTTTTATTTTATCTTTTAAATCCAGATATTTTTTTGCTTGGTCTCTGTCTTTTTTTAATTCTCTTAGATTAACTTCTCTTTCTGTTAATAGGATATTTGCTTCTATTAGTTTATCTTCTACTTTTGATAATTCTGATATTG
The DNA here is from genome assembly GCA_021107835.1 of archaeon. Classification (GTDB taxonomy): domain Archaea; phylum Nanobdellota; class Nanobdellia; order SCGC-AAA011-G17; family PNOQ01; genus JABJPM01. The sequence goes on along the minus strand of JAIOSD010000036.1, from coordinate 1,953 downwards.
CTTTGTTTTTCTTTTCCTCGAAGATTGAAATTCCTGCTACCTCTTCTATTAGTTCTCTTCGATCTAATGGACGCATTTCCATGAAATGGACTATGTCTCCTTGTAAAATTATGTTGTGTCCATCTGGATCTACTTTTGCATTTCTTAGAATATCTACTATTTGTTGTCTTGTTAAAGTTTTATCGTTTAGTTTATATACTGATTGTCCATTCTTTTTTACTATTCTCGATACTTTTATTTCTTTTTCTTGCAAAGGGAAGTCTTTGTTTGAGTTGTCAAAATAAATAGCTACTTCTGCAGTTTTTGAAGGGTTTCCTTTCTTTCCCCCATTGTAAATTAGGTTTGCTGATTTTTCTGCTCTCATTGATTTAGCAGAAGATTTTCCTAGAACAAAACATAGTGCGTCCATTATATTCGATTTTCCAGAACCATTTGGTCCTAGAACGCAATTAAAATTAGTTCCGAAGGTTAGGTCAGTTTTTTTGGCAAATGATTTAAAACCAGACATAGTTAGTTTTGTTACTGTAGTCATATCGGTATACCTCTTTTACTATTATTTAAATAGTTTTTGTAGTGTGTTTTTGTTTAAAAAGGTTATTCCTGTTTGTAGGGGGTTAAATAATATAAAGATTTATAAATCTCTTGGAATTTACTTATCTCCTTATGAAAATTGAAGAGGGACTTACTTATGATGATGTTTTGATGATTCCACAGAAGAATGCTGTTGAATCTCGAAGTTTGGTTAATACTTCTACATATATTACTAAAAATGTTAAATTAAATATTCCAATGGTTTCTATACATATGGCTACTGTAACTGAGTCTGATATGGCTATTGCTATGGCTAGTGAGGGGGGAATTGGGTTTATACATAGGTTTATGCCTATTCCTGAGCAGGTAGCTGAAGTAAGAAAGGTTAAAAGAACAGTGGGCATGATTGTAGAAGATCCTTTAACGTGTTATAAAGACCTTTGTTTGGGTGATGCTATTGATTTAATGGAATCTAATCATGTAACTAGTTTATTTGTTGTGGATAGTGATTCTAGATTGATTGGTATTTTTACTAAAAGGGATTATAGTTTTGAAACGGATATGTCTAAATCTGTTGATGAATTAATGACTCCTAAGGAAAAGTTGATTACAGGATCTACTGAGATTAAACTAGAAGATGCTAAGGCATTGCTGATCAAACATAGAATAGAGAAAATTCCATTAGTTAATGGAGATAATAATATTACTGGTTTGGTTTGTAGTAAAAGTATAAGACATCTTGAAGAGCATAAACTGGCTTGTAGGGATAGAAAAGGAAGGTTAAGGGTTGGAGCAGCAATTGGTATTAGGGGAGATTATCTTGAAAGGGCAGAGGCTTTGGTTAAAGAAGGTGTTGATATTTTAGTTGTTGATGTTGCTCATGCACATTCTGATATGACAATAAATGCTGTTAAGGAATTAAAGAAAAATTTTGAGGTTGATGTTTTAGTAGGAAATATTATTAGTGGGGAAGCTGCTAAAGATTTAATAAAAGCTGGTGCGGATGGTTTGAAAGTTGGGATTGGTAATGGAACTATTTGTACCACTAGACTTGTTGCTGGTGCTGGAATGCCTCAATTGACTGCAGTTCTTGATGTTGTAAAAGCTTGTAAGAAACAAGGTATTCCGGTTTCTAATGAAGGGGGAATAGCTACTCCTGGAAACTTTGCAAAGGCTATTGCTGCAGGATGTAATGCTGCAATATTTGGTAGTGTTTTTGCTGGAAGTGAGGAAACTCCCGGTCCAATTGTTTATCGTGGAGGTAAGAGATATAAACATTATCATGGGAGTACATCTTATATTGCTAATGTGATGAAAGAGGCTAGAGAAAAGAAAAAATCTGTTAAAAAGTTTTTGAAGAATTCTTATGTTGAAGGTGTGGAGAGTTTGGTGCCCTATAAAGGGAAAGCTAAAGATGCAATT
>JAIOSD010000015.1 GCA_021107835.1 archaeon | reverse complement strand
TATTGTAACTACTATTAAGTTCAAACCAAAAACTTATCCAACATCTTCTTAGCTTTTTCTCTTTTCTTCTGATGTTCCCGTAAAAACTCTTGAACTTTCTTAATAGTATATTTCTTTAATTCCCCACTCAACAACTTACCAGACTTATAATCATCATGAATTTCTTTCAATTTAGCAGCATCATTCTCTAAAAACAAATCCAAGTACTGATAACACACATCTACAGAAGGATCTCCACCTTTTTTACGATGTTCTTCAACAGTTTCACGACCACCAGAAAACGCTTTCTTAAGCTTCTTCTCAACATCTTTCATAGAATCATCTGTATAAATAGCAGAACCAGGATTAGAAGCACTCATTTTAACACCACCAGATAAGCTAGGTAAAAACTTAGATAAAAGATCCCCAGGTTTAGGTAATTTCAATTTATATGCAACATCTCTTGCCAATTTAATAAAAATATCTTGATCTACTCCAACAACAACAACAGAAGGAATATTATACTTAACAGTTGGATATAAAATATGGGCAATTTGCATCGCAGAATAAAAATTAATTCCAATATTTTTATCCCCAGTAAAACCAAAAGCAGATCTAACAGTATTATTTGTAATAGTTTTAGCACACCTCATTGATAAATTAAACAATTCTTGATCCATATTCTTAAAATCCATTATAATTTCTGTTTTTTTAGGATCAAACCCAAGAGCAACAATATCCAAAGCGTTTTCATATGCTAATCTCCTAGATTCCTCAAAATCCAGATTAGGATTTAACAAAAATTTCTCATCATCTGAAAAAGGAATAAAAACTCTGCATCCAAATTTATCTTGCATTTCTTTAACAAATTTAAATATTTGTAAATGTGCAAGAGTTAATTTAGCACTAGGACCACGACCAGAAACAATAGCAAAATCCTTGTTAATTATTTTATCTAAATCTCTATGTGCAAAAAATATATCTTTATCAACCAACCTAAGCCCAGCTAACTTAGACTTCAGTTTTTCATCGATTAACGAAGCCCCAAATTCCTTGACTACTTTATTATAATCAATTTCTCCTTCTACTTCATACGGGGTTACTTTTGCCATAACATTAAAACAGAATAAAGTTTATTTAAAGATTTCTATAAGGAATTTAAAATCCAAAACCAGGAGAATACTCATCAAGCACATCATAATAAGCATGCAAAGCATTAAGTGCTTGTTTATACATCGCTTCGGCCCCTTCTAAATTCCCTGTAAGTTCTAACTTAACTGAATTAAGTTGTAGTCTATCAACTAATTCGCTCCCACTAGTTATATTCCCCGAAACCCATTGATTAAGCCAAACCTTTCTTAAATCATCTTTCCATTCATGATAGTCCATTTCCCTTAGCAAACCAAAACTAATTATAAAACTTTCCAAAAGAAAAAATTTATATAGAAGATAAAGAAATACATATTCTAACAAAAGATGAGTTATGGGGCCATAGGCTAGGAGGAAATCTTTTTGATAATTTCATTAAGACCTTATACCGGGCGGCTCCAACCCGCCAGTCGGGGGTGCAAAACCGAAAGGTGCACAGATCCCTCTGGCCTCATTACTCATCAATCGCTTCATACAAAAACAGAATTTCCCAAAAACAATAAAATTTAAAAAAAATCAAATCCTTACTTTATAATAAGAAAATGGAAACTATAACTATCCCAAAAGATGAGTACGAGTACATAAAAGTTGAATTAAAAAAACTCAAAAAATTAGAGAAAATAGATTTTGCGTTAGTTAGACAATTTAAAAAAAGTTTAGAAGATGTGAAAGCAGGTAGGATTAGAAGAGTAGCTTAAAGAGAATATTCACTCATCAATATTTCATACAAAAACTATTTAAACCCAAATTCTTCCCCTTAACCAATGAAACATAAACCAGGAGTGACAGCAATTCTAGTAATTTTATTTATAGTAGCACAACTAATCGGTTTAGTAGTAGTAGATAAATACTCAGAAAAAGAACTTCCATTAGGAATAGAACGCCCAGAAGTAGAAGAAGAATTTAGTTATCTTCCGTTATTAATTGCAATAGTAATAGCAACAGGATTAGCACTATTATTAATTAATTTAGGAGCACAAAAACTCTGGAAGATTTGGTTCATGATAGCAACTTTCTACTTATTAACAATCGCATTTTCAGCATTTTTCGCACAAACAATAGCATTATTACTTTCAGTAGCTTTAGTTTTATTAAGAACGTTCAGATTAAGCATAATCTCTCATAATTTTGTAGAAATATTTGTGTATTCTGGAATTCCAGCAATATTTTCTCCAATTTTAAGTATTACAGCAGCAAGTATATTATTAATAGTAATTTCAATATATGACATGATTGCAGTTTGGAAAACAAAACACATGGTAAAATTAGCAAAATTCACAACACAATCAAAAATGTTTGCAGGATTATTCATACCTTATTCAAAAGGGAAAAAAGCAGCAATATTAGGTGGTGGAGATATTGGATTCCCAATGTTATTCGCAGGAGTTGTTTTATTAAAGTATGGCATAATACATGCACTAATAACAGTATTATTAACAACAATAGCTTTGGCACTTTTATTAACATTAAGCAAAAAAAATAAATTTTATCCAGCCATGCCTTTCATATCAGCAGGAGTTTTCGCCGGATATTTCTTAGGTTTATTAGTATTGTAGAGAATCAAAGTTTTCTCTTTCTGCACCAATTCTACATTTAAGACCCTCAACTAAGCATCTTGTATCTAAATACATATCCAAACTTTGAAACTCTCTATTTGGTGTATCAATATTAACCATATATTGAACAATAACATTAACTAATTCCTCTTGAGTTCTATAAGGAACACCTTTACTAGCCCAACTATCCCTATCTTTAACAGAAGTATCTTCAAAAAATTCTAAGAGGTGCCCTCTAGAAGGACCTAATTCTTCTTCTAACTTAAGTAATTCACCATAAACATGATTAACATATTCTTGCTCAACATCAAGTATTCCAACAGCTTCTTGAAACCCTTCTAATTGTTTTGGTAATTTACCCATTTTATTTAACCTTCTTAAATTTATTACAACTACAAACACACCTAAAATTTCCAGGCATGTTTTCTTTAATCATATAAATTGCACCGCAATCTTCACATTTAGCTTCTACCATTTTATTCCCTATCCTCCAAACACACGAAAGCTAAAGAAGTATATCCAGAATCCCCTTCACCACCTTCTCTTATAACGTTTCCAAAAGATTTTTCTACCGCTAAACCCATCTCCCCAGGTATATCTCTTCTAAAACCAGTAGCTCTAGCACCCAAAGTTACAAGAGTATCCAAAGCAATACCTAAATCTCTTGAACTTTCATATTTTTTAGACAATTCAATTGCAGGTTCAGTTAAACCCAATCTTTCTATATCTTCAGCATACTCAACATAAGTATCACACGCTTCTTTCGGATCACCATAATGTTTAAACATTTTAATACAAAACCCCCACCAATATAAATTTAACTTTATCAAATCTAATCTTTCCAGGGTCAGAACAGCTTACATTATCTCCTTTAGCAACAGCATACCAACCATCAGCATCATAACCAACATCAATAACTCTATGAGCCACTAAACCTTCTGTCCAGTCCGCCCCATAGGTTATGACATCTCCAATTTGGACATCAAATTCATCCTTAGGAACAACCTCAATACCAGTAGCTCCAATGTCTAAAAATGGGTCCATTGAATATGTAGCAGTGTAATTAGCCCAATTAGCATTGTCTATGTTAATAACAATTTTATCTTCATAAACAACAATTTGACTATCTTTTATCCTATCTGCAGGAGAAATTACATTTCTAACAGCAAAAATAGTTGGTTTATCATAACTAAGACTATAAACATCATTAGCAAACCACCCTAATGTTAAAAGTATCAATCCTAAAATAATTGCTGTTTTCATATATTATTACTTAAATTAATCCTTTATAAATCTTTCTATATGTCACCACTTAAGGAAAGTTACAAAAACGAAAGCTTTATAAACTAATGATAATAAAAAAATTAAGAGGTAAAAACAAAATGAGTGTAACAAGAATAAATCTAATGAACATGTATGCAAGAACAGAAAACCTTCCAGCTAAATTAAGAAAAAGAGATCTAAGAAGCGAAGCTATATTACTAGAATCGTGGAGAAGAACCGCATACGAAAATGCCACTAAAACAGGCTTTGTAAATCAAAAAAGTATAGAAATATGCTATCATCAATTAGATGGCATGGCTAATGAATGGGCCCATGATTCACAACAAAGATTAAGAGGAAGTCTACCAACAGCAATCATACTATCCGATACTGTTGCAGAAAAAGTATATGATCTAAAACATGAAAAAAGAGAACCATTAGATCAAATAGAAACATTAGTGGCCTAAATCTTTCCTAAACCAAACGAATAGTTTCTAAATTCTTAGGTGCAATAGTTTCTATGCGATGCGCCTTATGTATAGAACTAGCTAAATCTAAAACTTTACTCTGCTCACCATGAACAACTATAACTTTCCTAGGTTTAGGATTTAAATGCTTTACAAAATTCATTAATTGATTTCTATCTGAATGCCCAGTAAACCCATGAATAGAATAAATATCCATTTTAACTTTTAAAGGAACTTGTTTGCTTCCTTCAGTAAACATTATTTCTTTTTCACCTTGTTGTAACCTACGACCAAGAGAACCTTCCCCTTGATAAGAAGTCAAAATTAAACTATTTTTATTATTTTCAGCTAAATTTTTAAAGTATTCAACAGACGAACCACCAGTCATCATACCAGAAGTAGCTAATATTATACAAGGTCCAGTTTCCTCTAAAACTTGTTTCATCTCCTTTTGCGAACCAACATGTTTAAATATTTTAGATAAAAAAGGATTTTCATTTCTATGGAAAATAGCTTGTCTAACTTTATTATTAAAAAAATCTGGATAAGCAGTATGAATAGCAGTAACATCCCAAACCATTCCCTGTACAAATACAGGAATATTAGGTATCTTTCCTTCGCGAATAGCCCTTTCCACAATAACTAATACTTCTTGCGATCTACCAACACCCAAAACAGGCATTAACACCTTTCCGCCCCTTTCAATTGTACTTCTTATAATCCCAAGTAAATAATCCTCACTCTCATGACGAGTAGCTAAAACATCATCTTTACTCCCATAAGTACCTTCCATCATCAAAGTTTCCAATCTAGGATATTTTGTATTTGCAGGAGCTAATAAATTAGAAGTTTCATAATTAAAATCTCCACTATACAAAAAGTTGTGCAAACCCTCTCCAATATGAAAATGACAAAGTGAACTTCCTAATGTATGTCCTGCATTATAAAAAGTCAATCTAATATCTGGAGCAATATCTGTAACCTCTTCATAATTTAAAATAACAGTATGTTTAACCATTTCTTTTATATCAACAGAACCATATAAAGCCTTTTTAGCCTCTTTCTGACTAATCCCAATAAGATCTAAACATAGTAAAGCAGCAACATCACGGGTTGGAGCAGTACAATAAACAGGACCACGATAACCATATTTAAACAACAACGGAATTAAACCACAATGATCTAAATGAGCATGGCTTAAAACAACCGCATCTAATTCTTCAATATTTAATTCAGACAAATAAGGATATTGATCTTCATCTTTTGCAGCAACATTAATACCACAATCCATCAAAACCTTAGATTCATCAGTTTCCAATAAAAAACAAGATCTACCAACTTGTCTAGACGCACCTAAAAAATTAACTCTACTCCAAGAAGTTTTTCCTTGCTTTCTTTTAGGCCCATATATTCTTTCACCAATTTTGTTCAAGAATTTTTTCCTATAATCATCATTTTGGTAAAGTACTTGTCTAATATTTTCTATTAATTTAGATCTAATAGAAGGAATACGTTTAACCAAAGGCACCCAAAAAGTTTTTTTCTTTATTTCTTTTAGTGTCTCTCCAGCCTTACCAATCGCAACACCAGGTTTTTCTGCTTCAATAACCACTTGAGATCTCTGAGGATCAAAAATAATATTTAATTCTCCTGCACCTTCAGGTACAATTTTTCTAATTTCAGCTTCTGCTTTTTCAATAGTCAAAGGCATAGCAGGATCTGCTCTCAATTCTACCCTTTTTTTAATATTACCAACAATACCCCTAATAACCCCTTTATTATCTAAAAAAAATTCCTTATTATTAGTATACAATACAATATTTGCCCCTTCAAAAGAGATATTACTAATTTCAGACCCCTTAGGCAACATATCTTTAACTTCTTCTATTATTTTTACAGCCATATTTTATCCTTTTAAGAATTATTGTAGTTTATTTTCAATCATCTGTGTTTCAACTCTTTGAGCTCCTTTTTCTGTAATAGTATAAATATCAATACCATTACCAGTAGGCATATCCCTAACAATTGCGGCACCAATCGCTTTTTTAGCCAACTCAATCCCCTCTTTTACAGTTAAACCTTTCTTATACAAAACTTCTAGCACACCAAATGCAAATACTGAACCAGAACCTGTAGAATAATACTCGTCCATTAAACTAATAGAACCATCAATACCCAAATCATATAGTTTATAACCCTCACTATCTTTTCCACCAAGTAAAAAACTAACAATACCAGGCACCATACTCATCTTTCTGATATTTTGGTATAGAATATTAGCCAACAAATTTCCAGCTTGTTTAACACTAGGTTCCTCATCAGTTCTTATTCTTTTTAATCTTAATTCTGCCCTCATTAGTTTAACAATTAACTGAGCATCACTAACTAAACCAGCCATAGTAACAGCCATATTATCAGTAATCTTATGTATTTTCTTCTCTCTTTTATTAGCAACCATATATCCAGCACTAGCTCGTTTATCTGCTGCTAATACTATTCCATCTCTACAAACTATACCTACAGTTGTAGTACCTTTTTTAACTGATTTTTCAATATTTTCTTCCATTCACAATAGCCCCTTTAGAATGAGTTATCATATTGTACGAATACCTTATTTATAAATTTTTTGGTTATTTTTGAACTATACAAAAAGAAATATTAGTAGCAATAAAAGTGAACAGTATTTCCTTAAGGTAGTAACAAACAGAAAGATTTATAAAACATAAATCTTTGATGAGATTG
>JAIOSD010000047.1 GCA_021107835.1 archaeon | reverse complement strand
TAACGGTTTACAGTGTGCAAACATCCTGCACACTTTTTTATTATTTTAGAAATATATTAATATGTTGCAATTTCATCTCAGAACTAAAGTAGTAGAGTTTTCATTGCTAATTAGAAGGTGTTATAAATAGCAGACTCTAAAATAAAAAAGGTGATAATTAAATGAAATCAAAAAAAGGTGCAATCGAACTTTCTATGACCACTATAATTGTCATTGTCATTGGTATTACATTACTTACTTTAGGATTAACATGGGTAAGATCTAGTTTAGGAGATGTAATGGATTTAACAGATAAAGCTTTTGCAATGTCTGATCAAGAAATAGAAGGAATGTTCTCAAACTCCAATGACTTACTAAAAATCGTTCCAAGTACAGCTGAATTAAAAAAGGGAGATAGCGCAAAATTAGGAGTCATCTTTTACAATCTAGAATCCACAACACTGCCATTTAAAGCAGTAATAACTCCAGTAGGAGAAGGCAATGATATTATTTGTAAATTTGATGAAACTCTTTCTAGCACATCAGATGAACACCTATTAGCCTCAGGAGCAAATCATAAGTTAAAAATCATAGTAGAAACTACACAAACTGCTAAATTAGGTACAGCAGGGTGCAAAGTAAGTTTAACAAGTCCAACTGCAGAACAAACAATCTACCAAAGGGACATGACAATCTTAGTGGACATTATACCTTAAAAACAAAACTTTAAATAATCTTATTCTTTTTTTATTCTAATGAAACTTTACAACACACTAACCAGAAAAAAAGAAACTTTCAAACCAATCAAAAAAGATCAAATCAATATTTATGTTTGTGGCCCAACTATTTATGATTATGCGCACTTAGGTCATGGAAGATCTGCAATTAATTTTGACATAATAAGAAGATACTTTCTATATAAAAAATATAAAGTGAATTTCATATTCAATTACACAGATATAGATGATAAAATAATTCAAAGAGCAAATAAAGAAAAAATAACAGCAAAAGAATTAACAAAAAAGTTTGAAAAAATCTACAACGAAGATTACGAAAAGTTAAATATATTAAAACCAACAAAAACTCCAAAACCAACACAACATATCAAAGAAATAATAGAACTAATTAAAAAAATAGAAAAAAATGGCTTTACTTATCTTCTAAATGATGGCTTATATTTCAACACTAAAAAATTTAAAGAATATGGAAAATTGTCACATCAAAACATTAAACAACTACGAGCAGGAGCTAGAATAAAATTAGATGAAAACAAAAAAAATCCACAAGATTTCGTTCTCTGGAAATTAGCTAAACCAAAAGAACCATCGTGGCAATCTCCTTGGGGAATAGGAAGGCCGGGCTGGCATATTGAATGTTCTGCAATGGCAACCCATTACTTAGGAAACACATTTGATATACATGGAGGAGGACAAGATTTAATATTTCCACATCATGAAAATGAAATAGCACAATCAGAAGCAGCTAATAAAAAACAATATGTAAAATATTGGTTACATAATGGATTCATACAAGTAAATAAAGAAAAAATGTCTAAATCCTTAGGAAATTTCTCTACTTTACGAAATATTTTCAAAAATTACAATCCAATGGATGTACGTTATATGGTGTTATCTGCACATTACAGAGCACCAATAGATTTCTCTAAGAAAAATTTGGAACAAGCCAAAAATTCACTAGAAAAAATAAAAGGATTTGTATTAAATTCTAAAATATCTAAATCCAAACTAAATAACAAGTTAATCCAAAAAACTCAAAAAGATTTTGAAAAAGCAATGGATAATGATTTTGATACTCCCAAAGCACTAGCAGTTATTTTTAATTTTATAAAAGAAGCAAACAAACAAGGGACAGGTAAAAACGCCTATAACTTAATCATTAAATTCGATAAGGTTCTTGGATTAAATTTAGATAAAATAAAACAAGAAAAAGTACCAACAGAAATAGTAAACTTAGCACAAGAAAGAGAAAAAGCTAGAAAAGATAAAGACTATAAAAAAGCAGATAAAATAAGAGAAAAAATAGAATTAAAAGGATTTTTAATAGAAGATACAAAAGAGGGCCCAAAACTAAAAAAAATAAAATAGAAAAGCTTTTAAAACATATATTACTGCTCAAACAACATGAAAATACAAAATACCCCAATAAACGTATTGTTAGATAATACTTCAAAGCAATTAAAAGGAATAAAAGAAATTACTCCACCCGAATGGGCTAAATTCGTAAAAACTAGTGCAGCAAGAGAAAGACCCCCTGTAGAAAAAGATTGGTGGTACGCAAGAGCCGCATCCATACTAAGAAAACTATACATATATGGTCCAATTGGAGTTAACAAACTAAAAAGAAAATATGGTGGTAAAAAAAACAGAGGCCATAAACCAGAGAGATATTACAAAGGTTCTGGAAAAATAATTAGAACCATATTACAACAATTAGAAAAAACAGGACTAATAGAAAAAACTAAAAAAGACTCACATCATGGAAGAATATTAACTTCCAAAGGAAAATCATTATTAGATAAAAAATGGCAAGAAACACCCCAAAAGGAAAAAAAATCCGATTAGGAAAATTAGGAAAAAGATCTAAATGGGCCCCATTCTGGATAGTTCCTAAAATACTAGGACAAGGAAAAAAAGTTCATCCTTCTAAATTCAGCGCTGGAAAAAGAAGCTGGAGAAGAACCAAAACTAAAGCGTAAAAATGGAAAGAATTTATAACATACCATTAAGAAAAGAATTTCAAAAAGCACCTAGATATAAAAAAACTAGTAAAGCCATGAGAGCAGTAAAAGAATTTCTAACCAAACACATGAAAGCTAAAGAAGTTAAGATTGGTAAATATTTAAATGAAGAACTTTGGAAAAATGGACCAAAAAATCCGCCACATAAAGTTAATGTTAAAGCAGTAAAAGAAGAAGACATTGTAAAAGCAGAATTAGTCGGTGCCCCAGTAATAGAAGCACCAGAACCAACAAAGAAAACAATAAAAGAGAAATTAGAAGAAAAAGTAGGAACAAAAAAAGAGAGTTCTGAAGAAAAAACTCCAACTGCCAAAAAACTAACTGAAAAGAAAAAGAAAAAAGAAGAGAAAACTCCTATTGCTAAAGAACTAGAAAAAAAGGAAGAAACTCCAACCACTATAGAATTAAAAGAAAAGAAAGAATCTATTAAAAAAGAAGACACTAAAAGTAAAATACCAACGGCAAAAGAGTTAAAAGATAAAAAAAGTTCTAAAAAATAGACCAAAAGATTTATATATATGTAATATATTACACAATTAAGTAAAATGTTACACAACAAATACTCTTCGATTATGAAACACTTTCTTAAAGGATATAACAAAGAAATCTACGGTAGAGAATTAATCAAAAAAGTAAACATCAGTCAAAAAAACATTGCTTTAACATTAGAAGAGCTAGAAAAAGAAGGCACCCTATCATCAAAAACAAGAGGAAACACAAGATACTATTCCCTAAACAAATTAAACCCCTTATGCAAAAGATACATTCTCTTAGCAGAAGTAGAAAATTCAATAAAATTTCTTAAAAACAATCCAAAAATCAGCCAAATCCTAAATAAAATAAACAAAAATCAAATAATATGTATATTTGGAAGTTATGCAAAGGAAACACAAAAAAAAGATTCAGATCTAGATTTATTTATTGTTGGAAAATTCGATGAAAAAAGTATAAAAGAACTTGGAAAAAATTATAACTTAGAACTAAGTATAAAAAAAGGATCTAAATTAGATTTTATTAAATTATTAAAAGACAACAATCCACTCATGAATGAAATATTAGAAAACCACATCATAATTTCAGGATACGAAGAGTTTATTGATGAGGTAACAAAACAAAAATGGTAAGTATTAACTGGTGTTTAAAAACAAAAAATGGAATAGAAATGGTGAATCCCAATGATAATATGTCTAACTCATACTTAAAAATGGCTGAAGAGTCATTAGAAGTAATCAAAAAAATTGGAAAAAATAGTAAATTATGGGTTGCTTCGACTTCATATTACACAATGTATTATTGCCTTTATTCAATTATGATTAAAATTGGAATAAAATGTGAAATTCATACATGTTCTATAGAATTTATGAAAAAACACTTGCCTAATTTATATAATAATAAAGATATTAGCTTAATTAAGGTAGCTTTCAAAACAAGAAATGAATTACAATACTACCCAGATGTATTAATAAAAGATAATGATTTAAAAATCATTAAAGAAGGCGCAGCAGATTTTCTTGTAAAAACAAAAGATATTCTTACAAAAATTACTGAAAAAGAAATAAAACAAATAAAAGATTCATTAACTGATAAAAAACATGAGGGGAAAAACAAATGAAAGCACAATTTCCATTTGAAAAGATAGAAAGAAAAACAATAGAAAGACAAAAAGTTGAAACAGATAAAAAATATGGAATCTCTCCAGAAAAACACCTAACAAAAGAAAGGATAAACTACGGCATTGTAAACATAAATAAACCCCAAGGACCTTCTTCTCATCAAACAACAGATTACGTTAAAAAAATATTAAACATAAAAAAAGCGGGACACTCTGGAACTCTAGATCCAAATGTAACGGGCTCATTAATAATTGCCCTAGGAAAATCAACAAGAGTAGTACACAATTTACTAAAAGCCGGAAAAGAATATGTTTGCCTAATGCACTTACACAAACAAGTAGAAAAAACTAAAATAAAACAAGTGATAAATTCCTTCATAACTATTATAGATCAACTTCCACCAGTAAGATCTGCAGTTAAAAGAAAACTAAGAAAAAGAGAAATATATTACATAGAAATAATAGAAATAAAAGACAAACAAGAAGTTTTATTCAAAGTTGGATGTGAAGCAGGAACATACATAAGAAAACTCTGCCATGATATAGGAATAAAATTAGAAACGGGTGCACACATGCAACAACTAATTAGAACAAGGGTGGGGCCTTTCAAAGATAATACAACGTATTCCCTATACGAACTAAAAGATGCTTACGAACTATACAAAAAAGGAAAAGATAAAGCCCTAAGAAAAATAATTCAACCAGTAGAATCAGCAATTCAACACATACCAAAAATTTGGATAACCGATAATTCAGTAGACCCTTTAGCGCATGGAACAGACCTAGCAATCCCTGGAATAGCTAAATTAAACGATAAAATAAAAAAGGAAAACACAGTAGCAATACTAACTCTAAAAGAAGAATTAGTAGCCACAGGAAAAGCAAAACTAACTTCAGAAGAGATATTAAAGCAACAAAAAGGAATCGCAGTAAAAACAGAAAAGATTTACATGGAAAGAAACAAGTATCCAAAATACAAAACACTTAAAAAAGAATAAATCACTTTTCTAAATATATTTTTATAAAACTAAAAGGAGGTGTTCTAATGGCTAAAAGAAAAAAGAAAGCATCAACTAAAAAAAGTAAATGTTGTTCAGGTTATTTATGGGCTTTTAACTTAGCATGGATTTTAGCAATAATTTTGGCCTTCGGAGGAATAGCTAGTGGTACATGGGTAACAATGCCTATTTGGTCACTAATCCTTGTAATCTTGGGGTTAATTACAGGGTTCATATATAAAACATCAGATATGACTCCATTGGTATTAATTGCAATTGCACTAACATTATTTGGTGGATCAAGTCTATCTGCTATCCCATACGTTGGCAACCTAGCAAATATTGCAATTAATAACTTTACAACATTCTTAGCACCAGCAGCAATAATTGTTATGCTAAGAAAAATATTTGAAATTTTTAAATAATTCTTTTTTTTCTTTTTTTGAAAAAGAGAAACTTTTTATATTCCATTAATAAATCCTTAAGTTATGACAAAAGATATACATTGGGCGACTAAAGCTGCAGAAAATTTAATTCATAAATATCCAAAAAAGAAAGTATATACCTTGGCAGCAGGTATTTCTCCAAGTGGAACTGTGCACATAGGAAACTTTAGAGACCTAATTACAGCAGAAGCAGTAACAAGAGAATTAAAATTAAAAGGAAAAAAGGCAAGATTTATCTTTTCCTGGGATGACTACGACAGATTTAGAAAAATACCAAAAAATGTCCCACAAGAATTTAAAAAATATTTAAGTTTGCCTATTTCAAAAGTTCCAAACCCATTCAAAGGAACAGAAAAATCCTACGCAGAACATTTTGAAAAAGAACTAGAAAATGCATTACCAAATTTAGGAATATTCCCTGAGTTTATTTCTCAAACAAAAATGTACAAAGCCGGGAAGTATAGAAAAGGAATAATCCAAGCTATGAAAAAAAGAAAAACTATAGCAAAAATCCTAGCAGAATTCAGAACGCAAGGTTTCACTAAAAAAGAAATAGAAAATTATTATCCACTTGAAATTTACTGTGAAAAATGCGGCAAGGATAATACAACCATTACATCATTTAATGAAAAAACAAATGAAGTAGAATATTTTTGTTCATGCAAACATAAAAATAAAGTAAATCTTTCAAAAAAAGATATTGGAAAGCTACATTGGAAAGTAGATTGGGCAATGCGTTGGGCTTATGAAGATGTTTGTTTTGAACCAGGTGGCCAAGATCATTCATCACCCCAAGGAAGCTATCAAGTGTCAAAAAAAATAGCAAAAGAAGTCTACAACATAGAACCTCCAACCTACAAACCATACGATTTCATAGGAATCACAGGTCTTTCCGCAAAAATGTCTGGATCAACAGGAATCAATGTTAGTCCTCAAGAATTATTAACCATCTACGAACCAGAGTTATTAAGATGGCTTTTCCTAAGAACATTACCTGAAAAAAGATTCGATTTTTGTTTTGATTCAGAAATAATAAGACAATATGAAGAATTTGATAGAACCTTAACAAATTACAAAAAGTTAAAAGAAAGTAAAAGAAAGGCATTAGAACTATCTAAAATAAAAAGTAAGTTTATGGTAAAGAACAACATACCATTTAGATTAATCTCAAGTCTGGGACAATTAACTCAAAAAAACTTAAAAGAAATAGAAAAAATTCTAAAAGAACTCAAAGTAAAGTACAATAAAGCATCAATAAAAAGAAGGTTAATCCTTTCAGCTAATTGGATAACAAAATTCTCACCAGAAAATAAAATAACCTTAGTAAATAAAATAGATAAAAATCAGCTAAAAAAACTAAAAAAAGAAGAAAGGGAACAAATTAAAGAATTCTTTTCAAAAATAGAAGAAAATTGGAGTATTGAAGGACTAACCCATCTTGCTTACGAAATACCAAAAAAACAAGGGATATCAGAGAAAGAAACAAAAACAAGACAAAGAAATTTTTTCAAAAATATTTACACACTCTTAATAAATAAAGAAATAGGACCAAGATTACCAACTTTTTTAATATCAATAGGACAAAAAAAGATTAAAAAAATAACAAAAGAACTAGAATAAAAACCCTTATAAATCTTTAATTTACAACAAAAAATACACGTGGAGGTGTTAAACTATGTTAGTAGTCAAATCAAAAATAAAAGAACAAACAGAAGGTTTAAACGTTGCAGGTGATTTTGCAGATGCTCTTGATAATGAAATTAAAGCTTTAATTAAAAAAGCAGTAGAGAGATGCAAAGCAAATGGCAGAAAGACTTGCCAAGCTCGAGATCTTTAGATCTCTTTTTTTCTTTATTTTAACCAAAAACTATTTAATTCTAACAACTAATTTAATTACATGAGTCAAAAGGGGGCCAATACAGAAAGAGAATTATTCCATATGTTCTGGAAAAACAATTGGGCTTGCATGAGAGCCGCAGGATCAGGCAACACCACAATGCCCGCCCCAGATTTGATTGCAGGGAACAAGAACAATCTTTTAGCAATAGAATGCAAATCTACAAAAAAAACATCAATATACCTAAAAAAGCAAGAAATAGAACAACTAACAAACTTTTCAAACATATTAAACGCAACTTCCATTTTAGCAATGAGGTTTAACAATAATGGATGGTATTTCTTAAACATAGAAAAGCTCCCAAAAAATAAAAAGGGAAATTACACAATAACACTAAAATTATGTAAAGAACAAGGAATAAATTTTCAAGAGTTAATAGGGAAATATAAACAACTAAAACTTTAAATAACTAAACAAATTACCAAAATAAAGTGAAATTAATTACCTTAGCAATAATAACTCTACTAATTCTTCCTTTTACACAAGCAGATTTAATAATTACCGAAATAATGTATAGACCCGTAGAATCATCTTACTATAATGAATGGATAGAGATCTACAATGACGGAACAGAATCAATAAACATAACCGAACTAATATTATGTTCTGATAATCTCTTTCCAGGATATATAAATAATACAGATGACGAAATATACTTAGAAAATAATACAGAAATAGAACCAAATCAATATGCAATAATAACTGATGGGGGAAGTGGAACAGATGCATATACTAATTACATTATCCATCAAGATTCAATACCCCTTCATACAGACGCAGCAACCCTATGTACTGGATTAAGCGATAGTGGAGAATTAATAAGTATCTATTCAAATTCCGAACTATCCGATGCAGTAAATTATCATCCAAATTGGGGCGGAAATGGGGAAGGAAAATCTCTATGCAAACTAAATAATATTTGGCAAGATTGCGAACCAACACCAGGATATTCAAATGAACAAGAAACAATACAAGAATTCACAATAGAAATAACAGAATTCCTTCCAGATCCAGAAGGATATGATGACGCACCAATGCCTCAAGGAGAATGGATAGAGTTATACAACCATGGGGAAAAAGAGTTAGACTTAACAGATTGTAAATTAAAAGATAAAGCAAATCATGTTTTAACAATTTCAGACACAACAACATATTCAACAAAAATAAAACCAAACGACTATTTAGTTGTATACACTAATGGAAAATTTGGATTCTTAAATAATGATGGATTAGAAGAAATAAGACTATTCACCCCACAAGAAACCCAAATAGAAAAAATAACATATACGGATTCAAGAGAAGGAACTTCCTGGTCAAAAAATAACAATGCATGGCAATTAACAAGACCAACACCTGGAGAAGAAAATCCAAAAAACCCAGAAAAAGAAAGAGAATCAAAAATCAAAATAGAAAGGGTGTATTTAGGAAATGATGAAAGTGCAAAGTTCGGAGATTATATAAGAATAAGATTAAGCATATACAAAGGAGATGAAACAAAAGAAAGCATAAGCACATATCTTTATAGAAATGATAAAAAAATCAGCAAAACAACTTCCTTTAACATAGAAAAAAAGTACTCTAACACTACAATAACAATTCCATTACAAATATACGCAAATTGTAACCTAGACTACCCAGAAGGAGAATATACTTTAAAAGTAGAAGGATTAAACACAAAAGACGAAGAAAAAATAAAAATAAAAGGAATAACACAAAATCTTTGTGAAAAACAAGTAATAACCAAAAACATGCCCTCAAACAATATCATAACCTCCGAAACAGTTATAAACCAAGATATTTCACCAGAACAAGAAATAATTTACCAATCAAAAAACAGGAAAACAACAAGAAGAGCAATATACTTTTTCTCGTTTATACTTGTTTTACTAACAATAAATCTTGCAAGAAAAAAATGGAAATAAAAGCAAACGCAATAATAGAAATTGTAGGTTCTCCAGAAGCACATGTAAAAGAAACTATGGAAAAAGTAGTTACTTTAATTAAAGAAAAAAAAGAATATAAATTAATAAGTGTAGAAACATCAGAACCAAAAGAATCAGAACTCCCAAACACTAATAAAAAAATAAATATTTACTCTACTTTTAGTGAATTAGAAATATCATTTGATAATTTTGAAGCTCTAATGAATTTCTGTTTTGAATTTATGCCCTCTTCAATAGATATCTTAGAACCATTAAATCTAAAAATAGATTCGCAAGAAGTAAATGATTCTTTAAACGATTTATTAGCAAGATTACACCAGCAAGCAAGAATAATAATGGAGTATACTGCTTTAAGAAGAAAAATAGAAAAAGCAGCTAAGAGTTCAAATAATTCTGGCGACCAAGCTTCTTAGTTTTTTTCTTATATAAAAAGTACACTACAACAAATAATAATACAAAAAATCCCCCAACATACCACCAAACACCAATTTCTTTTTCATCTACAGGATTACTAGTTCCATTCCCCGTCTGATTAACAACAGGAATTGTATTCTCAAAGTCACCAGTAATTTCTACAAATATAGGAAAAACAATATTCTCAGTATCAAATTCTGCTTTCAAAAACCCATTATAACTGCCTAAAACAGCATCTTTCCTCTGATTAACATAAATATACTCTTTAAAAATCTCCCCGCTAACCAAATAACCAGATTCTTCACTTTGCAAAGTAATAACCTCACTAAGATTCCCAGTTAAACTAAAAATAATATTCCTCAAATCAATCCCATCATTTTCAACAGTAATATATCCATAAGTGTTATTAATTTTGTCCAAACTAACATCAATGGATTCAACATCCATAACAAACTTCAAAGAAGAAACTTCAACAATATCAGGCCCCCCTTCAACACTAGTAGAATTATAAAACAACCAAATGGGTAGGACAAACCTTTCAGAACCATAATTAATAAATACCTCTTCTTTTTCAGTAGTTTCAATAGAAGTAAAATCAACAAACACATTAAAGAAACCAAACTCACCAGGAGAAACAGTCAAAGAGCTCTCAAAAAGTTTAACAAAATCTACACTTGATTCTAATGTAAAATTAATAGACTCATTAAATTTGTTAGTTATATATATATCAAAATCCCCATCTAAATACAACTCTTCTACAAAAACAGAAGCAGGAAAAACAGAAATAATAGAATGATTCGCTTCAACAAGACTAAATTCTTTACTAAAATCACTTAACCCCAAAAAACCCCCCTCATAATATACCACATGTTGAACAATAAAACTACAATTCCCCAAATCTAAACCATCTTCCAAATCAAAAAAAGTGAAGTAATGTCCTTCTCCAATTTTTAACATAGAAGGAACAATACTAATAAATTCCCCACTACAAGAAACTTTTAAATCATCTGTTACAATTCCCTCATCTAAATTACCCAAAGCAAAAATTTCTGCTTGAAACGTTTCCCCAGGAGAATAGTTTTCTTGCAACAAAGAAATATCTAATGAAAATGCATAAGCATCACCCATTACAAACAAAAACACTAAAAAAATATATTTTTTGTTCACTTTTTCCTCAATAATTCTCTAGCTTTTTTAAGAGACCTATCCAATTGAGCATCTATTCTATCTGTTCCAGAAGATCTAGCAGGAACCACTGGAGACCTAGTAGGAACACTTTGTTGTCTAGCAACAGGATACTTTGGTCGTGTAGCAGGTAAATTCTTAGGTACATATCCTGGAGAACCAGGCTTTACACCTTTTTTCTTATAAAACTGTTTATATCCAAAGTAACCACCAACCAAACCAACTATAACAATCAAAGTAACAATAAGCCAAGTTACCCAACCTGTTCCTTTTTTAACACATTCCCCATCGTCACATTTATAATCATCTCCATAAAGTATTGAACAATCACTATCAACTGTACACTCATCACCAAGACCTGATGCCCTTTCACACTTTCCAGCAGCGTTACAGAAGTAATTAACCCCATACTTAGAGATACAATAAGCATCATCAACACATTCTACATCAGGAGACACACATTCCCCATACACACAACTATACCCTGGATCACAATCTTCATCAACAATACACCCTATAGCAACACAAATACAATTCTCACAAACCATATCCATTCCACAATCATCAGTAGATTCACACTCTTCATTACCGTCTATTATCCCATTCATATTACAAAATACACTTTGATTTGATTGATTCTGAACAAAAGTAGATTTCTCCTTAGTCATAGCATACAAAACCTTAGCAGTTGTTCTAACATCACCTTCCCAAGAACCATCATCATCTTGGAAATGTTCCAACCAATCAATTGAAGCTAAAACACTAGAAGGAGAATCTCTCAAAGCAAGAATCGCCATAGCAGTAGTTTCAAAATCATTGCCCCAACCACCAGAACTAGAACGGGCATTTCTTCCATCAATTAACGAATCAGAATACAAATCACTAGATGTTAGCATATATAAAAATACATCATCAATAACTCTTTCATTACAATCAGCCTTCAAATAAGGTATTGTTAAAGGCCTATCACCAAGCTCTTGTAAAGCCCAAGAAGCATACTGTGTAACAGAACACTTACACCCACCCCCATAACAAGCATTTTCTATTTTCAAAGGCCTAGTTTGATCAACAATATAATACTCTTCTCCAACCTTAGAATACAAAAGGGAAGCATCAACATCATCAATACAACTAACAGTAAAACTTTCTTCAATATCTGCCTCATCATCTTTTATACACTCCTCAAAGTCAATCCAATAATCTCCAATCCCACAATCACTTGGGCTAACTATTTTAGTATCATTTACTGTAAAATCAAATTCATCCCCACCGTACATAATCCTACACGCAGATTCCCCATCATATAAAAGCTGGATAAGCCACTCCCCAGATTTCAAAGCTTCTCTTCTTTGATCTAAAATCCATGCTTTTTCATCTTCAACATCATTTCCAGTTTTGTAAAGAGCCAACATAGCTAAAGAGGTATCATAAATATCATTATCCCAATTATAATCATCTTCTACTTGTCTTAATCTACTAATTCCACCACTAACATCATAACCCCTATTATTTAATGCAAGAATAGACCAAGAAATAGTATCTACAGTTCCACCCCAATTAGTGCTAGTCATCTCATCATTTAACCAATTAAACCCCTTATCCAAACTAAAAGTTTCATTATCAGCAGATACTATAATTGAATTAAAAAATAGCAATATAACAAAAAGTCCAAGAATCTTTCCTCTTTTCATAATGATAATAAAAGAAAAGCTATTTAAAAAAATTTCTATTTAAAAGATATATGCACAATATCCCAAAAACTATCAAAAACGTAAAATATCTTGCAAAAGGCAAAAGATCCTTAGTTTACACAGGACAATATAAAAAAAAGAAAGTTACAATAAAAGTAAAAAATCCAGATAGCAAAGCTATACAAAGGATGCAAAATGAGGCAAAGTTTCTAAAAATATTAAATAAATATGGTGTAGGACCTAAGTTAATTTCTTCAGGAAAAAATTATTTGATTTATGAATTCGTAGAAGGGGTATTATTTGTAGATTATTTAGAGAAAAATAAAAAAGTTTTCCCAATTATAAAAAAAATATTAGATCAATGCAGAATTTTAGATAAATTAAAAATAAATAAACTGGAGTTTACTCGCCCAAAAAAACATATTTTCATAAAAGATAAAAAAATAGTAATGATAGATTTTGAAAGATGCTATAAAACAAACAATCCAAAGAATGTAACGCAATTCTGTCAGTTCTTAATTAAAAACAAATTAATGAAAAAAAATATTAAAGTTTTAAAAAACTATAAAGCTAAACAAACAGAAAAGAATTTCAAAGAAATATTAAAATTAATAAAAAAAGAAAAAAATTATGGTGAATAACAAATACCTACTCATTGATTTTAAAAAACTCAAAGTTTCTATTAGTAATAGACAAATCTTTCTATTAGTAATAGAAACCTTTATAAACAAATATATGCTTAAGAAGTCATGATAAAAAAAGAAGTTCTAAAGGAAGTAATAGCATCCCAAAGAAAGTGGATATTAAAATTAGAAAAGGGAATAGAAAGAGAAAAAATCAAAAATATTCATTTAACTCCCAATTTCGCTATAATAATTTCCGGGGTAAGAAGATGCGGTAAAAGTACTCTTTTAAGCCAAATCTTAAAAAAACAAAAAAAATTTTACTATTTAAACTTAGAGGATCCTAAACTTGATGGATTTGAATTAAAAGATTTTAATAAAATTGATACACTCTTCAAAGAAGTTTATGGAAAAAACGGAATTTATTTCTTTGATGAAATACAAAACGTAAACAAATGGGAAATATTTGTAAGATATTTAGTAGACAAAAAAGAAAAAGTTATTTTGACAGGATCAAATGCTTCTTTATTAAGCAAAGAACTTGGAACGAGGCTTACTGGAAGACATATAGACATCCAACTTTTTCCGTTCTCATTTAAAGAATTCTTAGATTTCACTAAAGAAAAAGCATCTGAAAAATCTTATAAAACCTTCTTATCCAAAGGGGGCTTTCCTGAATTTTTAAAAGAAAATAATCCAGAAATATTAAATGAATTACTAAGTGACATAATTATGAGAGATATTGTTAATAGGTATAAAATAAGAAATTCTTCATTACTAAAAAAAATTGCAATTTATTTAATTAGTCATGTAGGAAAAGAATTCTCCTTTAATTCTCTTAAAAAAATGTTTCAAATAAAATCCGTTCAAACAGTTATAGATTATATATCCTATTTTGAAGATTCTTATGTATTATTTACTGTTCCAAAATTTAGTTATTCATATAAAAAACAACAGATAAATCGTAAGAAAGTCTATTCAATAGATAATGGATTTTCACATTCAAATACAGTATCCTTCTCAAAAGATAGAGGTAGAATGTTTGAAAATAGTATTTTTTTGCATCTAAGAAAAAAATATAAAAACATATTTTATTTCCAAGAAAAACATGAATGTGATTTTATCATTAAAGAAAACAATAAAATCAACCAAGCAATTCAAGTTTGTTACAACTTAAATGACGAAAACCAAAAGAGAGAAACTGAGGGATTATTAGAAGCAATGAAAAAATTCAAACTTAATAACGGAACAATTTTAACATTTTCTCAAGAAGATGAATTTGAAATTAAAGGAAAGTCAATTAAAGTAATTCCAGCCTATAAATTTTTAATGCTAAAATAGTAGCTTTCTAACAAAACCTATTTCTTCTTCCTAAACTTAAACCAAACAAACCAAAACAAACTAGTTACAATAACCAAAACAATCGCCCCGACTACAAAATTAGTATTAACAAGCCCACCCGAAGTAACTGCACCAGTTAAACCATCAAAAGTAATAGAGTTTGAAGTAATAATTGTCTTTACATCCATTTCTAATGCCTCATCATCATGACGTAAGGTAATCTTAGCACCATATTCTCCCCCCTCAACCCCTTCAGTATCCCAATAAGCAGTTAACTCCTTAGTAGATTCTCCTTCAATATCTTCTGTTGCACTTTTAAAGTTAGCAATTTTACCACCTAATTTGGAAATTAAAAATTCTGTATAAACATCATGAATACTATCCGACCATTTGTTCTCCACTAAAATATTAAATTTAGCTATATCTCCAAGTTTAAAGTTTTTAGCAAATATGTACAACAACTCAACCATCCTTGCACCAACTGTAAATTCTCTATCTGCTTCAACAACATTACCATCATAATTAAGTTTCAACTTAGCGTAGTACTTGCCAATCTCAATATTTTCAGTCCAAACAACAGTATTTTCTTTTTTATCACCAGAATTAACAGAAAATAAATCAGTTTCTAAAGTAGTAACCTTTTCATCACTAAATGCATCGAATATTTCAATTACCCCACTAGCACTATTAATATCTTCTATACCTAGATTAATCAAAGAAACAACAAAATCAACACTATCTATTAAACCAGTTTCAGTAATCTTCAATTCAGCAACCGCATATTTTCCAGGGAAAGGAACCTCAACAATTAATTGATGAATAATCGCTACACTCGCCCCAATAACAGTCCCATCTATTTCCCCAACATCCATAGGTATCTCCCTTACAACCATTTTAGCAATCTGTTTCCCAGGAATCTTAAATTCTTCAGGCAATTTAAAGGTATAATTAACTTTCTTCCTATCTTCTTCAGAAGAAAAAATAATTTCAGGAGTTCCAACCACTATTTCTCCACCTTCAAAAACATTTTCAGCATAAACAACCACTTTCATATCCTTACCCTCACTATTAACAATATAAAATTCAACAGTTTGTTCAAGTCCAGACTCAAAATCAACTATTTTTCTTGCAGGTGTAATCCCAAGGGCACTAACTGAACCAACAAATGAAATGATAAAGATTAGCAAAATCATTACAATTCCTACTCTTTTATTTCTCATCATTATTCCGCCATAGAAGCCACAAAAGTTACATTGGACTCTTTATCCCCCAAAGGTTCATAACTAATTACATTAACCAAAATATCAATCTCACAACTATCTTGTGAATCAGAATAATTTAAAGATTCAATCATAAACGTAGAAACATTGGACATGTTTGTCCAATTCCATAGAGAAGTTGACCAATTAAGAGAAATTTCTTCCCCAGAAACATTATCTACTTTAAATCTATAATAATCTGTATTAAGTTCAACTTTATCAAACAACGCAGTAGCATTAATAGAAATATTACTTAATACATTTCCATCATTTTGAAGCACAAAAGGAGGGTAAGTAGGATTGGTGGTATTAACTGTTTCTCCAGGGGATAAAAAACTAAAGTTAATTAAATCGGTTGTTAAAGAAATATCTAACAAACTATCAATAGTAACAGCCCATATCTCACTCCATGGCCCCCAACCAACCCCATCATTAGCCCTTACTTTCCAATAATACATAACATCCGTATCTAAATTCCCCGTAGGATAATGAAAAGTAGAACCTACCCCGGTAATATTATTTTCAGGGCCATCAAAATTATAACCATCATCTAAAATAAAATGATATGTTAAAGCATCATTATCAATATCTAACCCACTATCACTCCAATAAAAAGTGGGGGGCCTACTGGTTGTGGAAGTATCATTAACAGGGCTAGTTAAACTAACTGGACCAGGTAATGTATTTAATATTTCAACTGCAGTACTATTATACCATGTACTAGAATTATAAGTACCATCATAAGACATACAAGAAAGGGTCCAATTCTGACCCTTAGCAGTATTCCCACTAGATAAATTATGAACACTTACTTCTTCTTCAACAGTATAATAAATCGCATCTTTGGTCCATAGAACTTGTTCCTCATAAAGCCTAGAATATTCTTTAACCCCGCCCCCACAATCAAGGTAAAAATCAAGTTCTAAAACCTCTCCATTATCTATACACAATTGATCAATAGAAATATTTTTAATATAATTTTGAGAATTTCCCCAAGAATCCAATAAAACCCAGCTTGAACCATTATAACATGAAAGATTATTCGTATTAACACAGCCCGCATGGGTAAAAATTTTATATTCTAATTCTGCAGTATTAGTATCTGTAGGAACAGTGTAATTAATCCTTAAGTGCCCCTTTGATACCCCACTAACTGCA
Source organism: archaeon (assembly GCA_021107835.1). GTDB lineage: Archaea > Nanobdellota > Nanobdellia > SCGC-AAA011-G17 > PNOQ01 > JABJPM01. The sequence goes on along the minus strand of JAIOSD010000047.1, from coordinate 1,133 downwards.
GCACTAGTTACCCAATTTTCATCAACCGAGTTCTCTACTGATTTAATCGCCCCACTAGAAAGATCCTCAAAACTATCTTCTGTATCATCTACCACAACAGGCCCAGTAGTACTACCTGTAGCAATCAAAGAACCATCTTGATACCACTTCCAATGGTAAGCAAGAGTGTCCAAATCAACATCAGTACCATTACAAAAACCCATTAATGTATCATTAGAGTATGCAATAGTTGGAGAAATTCTAGAACTAGTTGTAGTTGGAGCAGAATTTATAGTAACATTTCTCAATCCAGTTTTATTTAAATTACCTCCAATATCAATAGCATAAGCAGTATAATTATAAGTGCCACCCCCCAAATTAGTAAAATTGTTGTACAACCTATGCAAGCTATTATTATAAGATGCATTAATTTCTTCAGGAGATAAAGCCCTCCTAAATATTTTAATTTCATCCAAACTTCCATTAAAATAATACCACGTACTTGGTTCCCAAGAACCAATACGATTCTTCCCGGGAGTAGGTTCTGGAACAGTAGTATGCTGTACAGAATTTTTAGAATCTTTTAGATCTCCATTAAGATAAATCGCCCTATTAGACCCATTCATCACCCCACAAACATGTTCCCATTTATTTACTGTAGCAGACTCGTCTCCAGTGTTTACCCTATCACTAGCTAAGTTTCCAACAGTAAAAGAGTATCCCCTATCATTCCCACTATATCCATCATCATAATCATACCAAAACATAGAATAAGAAGAGTCATCGCTTATAGCCACAATCATACCATCATCAGAACCACCCACGCCAAGTGTATTCAAGTAAGACCATCCACAAATAGTCAACTCAGAACTACCACCAAGCCCCATATCTGGAAGTTGCACATAAGTATCATTAAATTCTAAAGCATTACCATACTTTCCAGAAACAGTAATATTAGAACCAAAATTATTCATTACTCCACCATTACTATAGCTAGAATTATCATAAACAGTTCCATTAGTTAACACTTCTTCAAAACTCCAATAACCCACCAAAGAATTATTCCAATCAAAGAACGCAGAAGTATCACTTTCATCAGTAACAGTAGCATTCAAATAAACATTATCAACATAGATTGTATCTCCATCAGTAGG
>JAIOSD010000024.1 GCA_021107835.1 archaeon | reverse complement strand
TTAAGTGGGTTAATCAACCAGCATGTTGTTGATTATAAAAAAGAGGGGAAAAATAATGTATTTTTTTTAAAGAAAAATATTTTTTCAAGGAATTATATATTGCAATCTGAATTGAATAAACTTAATAATTTATTAAATAATTATCCTGAACTGATGATTATTTTAGAGGAAATTTTAAAAAAAATAAATGAAAATTTGATTATTGTTTTTGGTAGTTATGCTAAATTCAAAGCTAAAAAAAACAGCGATATTGATATTTATATTAAAACAAACAATAAAGAAATTAAAAAAAAGGTAGAATGTATAAACTCAAAAATTAATGTAAAAATTGGCCCATTTAATACAAATTCTAATTTAATAAAAGAGATTGTTAAAGAGCATGTAATTGTGAGGGGGGTTGAAGAATTTTATGAAAGGAAATAAATTTTTGAATAAATTAAAAATCAAAGAAAAAATAGAGTTAGTTGATCCCAATAAGGATATTTGTAACTCTTATTTAGAAAAATCAGATGATTGTTTAAAATCAGCAGAAATATTGTTTAATAATAACCTATACGAAAATTCTGTTAGTATGTCTTATTATTCAATGTATAACTCCTTAATGGCCCTTCTTTTTAGTGTTGGAATAAAGTGTGAAAATCATTCTGGAGCTATTTTGTTATTAAAATTATTATTTAAGGAGCAAGAACTTTTTAATCTTATTTCTGATGCTAAGAGTGAAAGGATAGATAAACAGTATTATGTGATAACAGAAAAAGATGAATTGAGTAAAGAAAGTACTAAAGAGTTATTAAGGGATGCAGAGGATTTTATTTTAAAAATAAAAGTAATTATCAAAAAGTTAAATAATGAACTAATTAAAGAAATTAGAAAAAATTTTGAAATTTTAGTTAATTTTTAATTAAGTTAGTTCTATCTATTTTTGTATTTTATTAATTATATTTAAATCGTCTTTCATAATCTTTGTGGCTCATCCATTCCAAAATAATCGATAATATCTTAATTTCCCCATTTACCACAGAATAAATTAACCTCCAACCTTTTGGCAAATCATATTTCCAAAGATTATCAATTCCATATTTCTCAATATAAATTTTTGGAATTAATCTTTTTTGTATTCTAATCCCATTAAAACCATTTTCCTCTAAATCTTCGAAAGCTCTGCAAATCCACTTATGCAACCTTTTATCTTCAGTCTTAGAGTTTTTTAACTCTTCAAAATTCTTCTGGACTTTTTCATCTGCAAATTTTATTTCCGATTTCATTTTCTCCAACTTAAATTCGGTTTATTCAAATATTTTTGAATAAGTTCTGGATTCCAGATCCAAACAACCCATCCTTCTTTATCTTGGGCTATTTTTCCAGATTCTAAAAGATAATCGAAAATTACGCAGAAAGTTTGATAAATCATCTTTTTAGGGAGGGCTTCCCAGAGAGCTTTCTTTTTATATTCTCCAGAGTTCTCTCTAATAAAATCTTCCATCCTTAGAATTGTATCTAATTGTGGATAGTGCAAAATATTTCTTTCTAACATTGCTTGTGGCATAGGGTATACATACTTGTATAACTATTTAAAACTTTTGGTTTTTATATTTTGCTATTAAAGAAGCCACTAATTTTCCATCTGCTTTTCCTTTGAGTTTTTTCATGGCAATACCCATTAAGGCACCCATTGTTAAATCTTTATTTTTTGTTACTAATTGTTTTATTTCTTTTTCTAGTTTAGAATTATCTATTGTTTTGTACTTGTTTAGGTTTGGTTTTTTTCCTTTTGCTATTTCTAAAAGAATTTCTTTGATTGCGTCTTTTGATATTTTATTTTGTTGTAATGCTTCAAAGATTAATTTGAAATCTTTTTCTTTGAATTCGTAATTAATCTTTTCTCTTGTTTTTATTTCTTTTGGAACCTCTACTAAGATGTTCGCTATTAGTGTTTTGTCTAGTTTGTAGTTGTAATCTTCTAGTTTTAAATTAGCTTTTACTAGTGATCTTGCTAATTCTTGTGATAATCCTTGCTTTTCGTATCTTAGTATTCTTTCATCGATTAATTCTGGAATTTCTATTTGTTTTAGAAGTTCTTTTGTTATTTCTACTGGTTTTACATCTGTTTCTGGATATAATCTTGCTGCACCTGGCATTGGTCTTAAGAATGTTGTTGTGTGATCTGGATTTGCTTTTCTAACTTCTGATTTTATTTTTCCTTTCTTTTGTCTTACGATTTCTTTTTCGATTATTTTTGGAATACTTCTTAGATCTTGAAAACCTTTTATCTCTACTCTATTTCCGTTTTTTATTGAAACATTAACATCCTGTCGTATAGTACCTAAACCGCGTTTTACTCTCCCTGTACTTCTTAGAATCATACCTAATTTTTCTGCTGTTTCTTTTGCATGTTCTGGTGATTTAATATCTGGTTCTGTTGTAATTTCTATCAAAGGTATTCCTAATCTGTCTAAGTTGTAAACTGTTGTTTTTTTATCTATGGTTCCAACTTTTCTTGCTGCATCTTCTTCTAATGCTATTGATGCTATTCGTACTGGACCTTTGGAAGTTTCTAATATTCCACCATAGCCTGTTAACATTGTTCTTTGAAAGCCAGAAGTGTTAGAACCATCAACTACTGTTTTTCTCATAACTTGTATTTCATCTACTAGTTTACATTTTAATAGTTTGCAAATTTGGAGGGTTATGTTTAATGCATCTTTATTTACATCGTGTGGTGGTTCTTCGTCGTATTCTACTGCGCAAGTTGTATCAGAATAAGCGTGGTAAATAAATTCTTTGTCTTTTTTTGTTTCGTGTTTTGCTGCTATGTCTATTTCACCTGACTCTCCAGCTA
>JAIOSD010000030.1 GCA_021107835.1 archaeon | reverse complement strand
TTGGTTTAGGCCAAAACGCATTATCACAATTTGAACAATTATCTATTATTTTAGGTGAAAATTTTGGTTCTAAAATGAATTTGAGTATAGGACCGATCGTAACAGCATCTATTGTATTGCAACTTTTATAAGGATCAGGAATATTAAAAATAGATCAAACAACACCAGAAGGTAAAAGGTCTTTCAAAGGATTACAAAACATATGGGGTATTTTCTTCATAATATTCGAAGCAGCAATTTATGTATTAATGGGTGGTCTAGCCCCAGCAGCAGGATTGGCACCTGATCTGTATTCAGCTATGCAATTTATGTTAATTTTACAATTATTCTTTGGTGGAATGCTTATATTATTCATGGCAGAAGTTGTTGACAAGTGGGGTTTCGGTTCAGGAATTTCCATATTTATTGCAGCAGGTGTTTCACAGCAAATATTTGTTAGGGCATTTTCCCCATTAACAACAACAGGACAAATGGCTTTTGGTTCAGGTTTACCGCCTGTTGGAGCAGTATGGGTATTCTTTAAATCTATATTAAATGCAGATTTAACAGGAGCAGCATTACCTTTCTTTGCAATATTTTTTACAGTAGTAGTATTTATAATGGCGGTTTATGCACAAGCAATGAAAGTAGATATCCCATTATCTTTTGGTAGAATAAGGGGGCATGGAATAAGATGGCCATTAAAATTCATTTATACTTCAAACATTCCAGTTATCTTAGTAGCCGCTTTAATGGCGAACTTCCAGTTATGGGCAAGATTATTACAAAATAAAGCAGGAGAAACAGGAGTTATGTCTTGGATTTCCCAAAACATATTAGGGCAATTTTCTGGTCAAATGCCTGTTTCTGGGTTGGTTTATTGGACTCACGCTCCAAATATGGCAGATGCAGTAATAAATAAATATTTCACACCAGACTTACTTTTACAGTGTTTAACCTACATATTGTTTATGGTTGGTGGGGCAGTAATCTTCTCTATTTTTTGGGTACAAACTGCAGGAATGGATGCAAAATCTCAAGCAAAGAACATATTAAATTCTGGACTACAAATGCCTGGTTTTAGAAGAGACCCAAGGGTACTAGAAAAAGTGCTAAAAAGATACATTACACCATTAACAGTTATGGGTGGGGCCGCAGTAGGGGTATTAGCAGCAGTAGCAGACCTATCTGGAGCACTTTCTAGAGGAACAGGTATCTTACTTACAGTTATGATCATTTATCGACTATATGAGGAGGTTGCTCAACAACACATGATGGATATGAATCCTGCATTAAGAAAAATGATGCAGGGATAAGTTTTTAAAGCTTAAAAAATCCTAAAAGTTAAAATGGTATTAGACTCATTTTTCGATGCAATATTTGGTTGGGTAATTGAACCATCTCCGTTATGGGGATTATTAGTAGTTTCGCTTATATTAACTTTTTTTGTAACTTTAGTTTACAAATTTATGACTGATCAAGAGGCTTTAAAATCAATAAAACAAGAGATGAAAGATATAAGGAAAGAGATGAAACAGTTTAAAGATGATCCAGAAAAAGTAATGGAACTCAATAAACGTTCCATGGAAAAGTCAATGACTCAAATGAAAAACTCTTTTAAACCAATGCTAATTACTTTTGTTCCCTTAATTATTATATTTGGTTGGCTCCGAAACACTTATGAAGGAGTGCAATTGAACTTTTTAGGGTTTATTGATGGTTGGTTATGGGTATATTTGATATTCTCCATGCTTGCCAGTATAATCCTAAGAAAACTAATGAAGGTACACTAAAATGCCAGCAGGAAAACACAAATCAAGATCTTTAAGAAGAATACATGTAACAACCCCGGGTGGGAAGAATAAGATACATTATACTAAAAGAAAATCTACCAAAAAAAAATGTAAGGAATGTGGAATCCAATTACCAGGAATGCCCCACATAATAGATTCAAAATTTAAAAATTTACCAAAAACTAAAAAACGTCCTCAAAGACCTTACGCAGGAGTTTTATGTTCTAAGTGTATGCGAAAGAAAATAAAAGAGCAGGTAATGTAAAATGTATGAAATCGGAAGAATTGTTATTAAAATTGCTGGTCGCGATGCAGGAAACACAGCAATTGTAGTAGATAAAATAGATGACAATATAGTATTAATAGATGGAAATGTAAGAAGAAGAAAATGCAATATAAAGCATTTAGAACCTACTCAAGACGTTTTAAAGATTAAAAAATGCGCTACAACAGCAGAAGTGCACAAAATGATGTCCGCTGCAGAAATTAAAGTAAAAGCAAAGAAAAAAGTTAAACGTTCTCCAAAGAAAAAAATAGAAAAAACTTCTAAAAAATGACAGATAAACAACAACAAGAAACACAAAATCTTATTGCTCAACAATTAATGGGGCAACAGGTACAGCAAATAGAACAACAAGTGGCTACAATAGGTATGCAACTAACAGAATTAGAGCAGTTAAAAGAGAATTTAATAGAGTTAAAAACCTTAAAAAATAAAAAAATACACACCCCAATAGGGGCAGGAATTTTTCTAGAGTCAGAACTTAAAGAAACAAACAATGTTTTACTGAATGTTGGTGCAAACGTAATAGTAAAAAAAGATACTGATTCTGCAATTAAATTATTAGAAGGCCAAGTAGTAGAACTTAAAAAAATACAAGAAAACATGCAAGGTGAGTATGACAAATTAGTTGAAAACCTTAAAGGTTTGCATTAGCTTGCCAAACACCACAAGAATCTATTTAAACTAATTAACACTTCTAATTCTATGGATCCAATAGCTTATTATTCCAGAGAAGATATAAAAAAACAAATAGTTCTAAGCTCTCAAAATAGAGAAGTTTCTGCAATGTACGGTATAGGAAAGTTTGGAAAACGCCCAGATATAATTCAATTCGAAAATGATATAACAGAGATGGTAAAACGGGGAGCAACATCATTCCATATATCAGAAGAACATTGGAGAGATCCACTAAGTTTAAAGCCAGGGATGACAAAAAGAGATTTAGATAATCTAAGAACTGGTTGGGATTTTATCCTAGACATAGACTCCCCAGACTTAGAAGATTCAAAAATAATATCCCATTATCTTGTAGAAGCAATAAAATTTCATGATGTAAAAAACATTTTTGTGAAATTCTCCGGAAATAAAGGATTCCATATTGCAATACCATTCAAAGCTTTTCCATCGAAAGTAAACGAAATAGAAACAATAAATTTATTTCCAGAAGGACCAAAAGTTATATCAGAATATCTAGAACATATGATAAGTGCCCCACTAATAGAAAAATATGGAGATTCCTTCAAAGAAAAAATAAAGATAGACACAGTACTAATTTCAAACAGACACATGTTTAGGGCCCCGTTTAGCTTGCACGAAAAATCAGGATTAGCAAGCATACCCATTAATCCAGAAGAAATATTAACCTTTAACAAAGAAACCGCAAAACCCGAGAATGTTAAAGTAAATATGAGTTATCTAAATAACTCAAAAGTAGAACAAGGAGAAGCAACATCCTTAATAACCCAAGCATTTGACTGGCACACCAGAAATATTCAAAGAAAACAAGCATATGAAGAGTTACCAACTCAAAAACCAACAAAAGAGTATGATGAATTAACAGAAGCGATTCCAGAAGAATATTTCCCCCCAGATATAAAAAAAGGTCTGGCAGGGATTGAAGACGGAAGAAAAAGATTCTTATTCATACTAATAAACTTCTTGAAATGTACTGGATGGGGTATAAAAGAAATAGAACAAAGAGTAAAAGATTGGAATAATTCCTTAGCACAACCCCTCAAAGAAGGATATGTAATATCACAGTTAAACTGGCATAAGGTAAACAAAAAGAAAGTGCTACCCCCAAACTACGAAAACAAAGCATATTACGCGGATATGGGGCTCTTACCAGAAGAAAATATAACAAGAAAATTCAAAAATCCTGTAAATTATGCAATGATGATGTTTAAAGTTAGGAAGCCTAAAAAGAAAAAGAAGGTTTCAAAACCTTTATAAATAACCTTTCTACCCTAACCATAGAAAAATGGGAAGAATAAAAACTACATTGATTAAAAGAACATCTCACAAAATATTTAGAGAAGATCCTGGTAAATTTAAGAAGAATTTTGAAGAAAATAAAAAAATAGTAGCAGATTCAATAGATACAGAATCAAAAAAACTCAAAAATATTATAGCAGGGTATGTGACAAGATTAGCTAAAAAACAACAATTATAGTCTTACAAAAGTAAGAGGAGGAGACTAAAATGACAGAAGAAAACACAGAAGCTAAAGTTGAAAAAAAGAAAGATAAAAGTGATGACTTTACAGTGTTCATCGGCGGAAAACCGTTCATGAAATTCTAGTAACAAAGAAAGGTACTAGGACAGGAGCTACGTGACCGGCGTTGTAATGCAGTTCACCACACAAAATGCAAAAGAAGTTGTAGTAAAAGCAAGAGGAAAGTTTATTTCTAGAGCAGTAGACATTGCAGAAGTTGCTACAAAAAGATTTTTAGAAGGGGCTATAGCTGTTTCTGACATAAAAATCGATAGCGAAGAATTCCAAAACAAAGAAGGGAAGCAAGTAAGAGTTTCTACAATGGAGATTACTCTTTTGAAAAAATAACTTCTTTAATTTTTTCTTTTTTATTATAAAAACATTTAAAAACAACTAATTCTAAAATTTAAGAAAAGAGGTAACATGGGATTTGCCAATGTATTATCAGAATTAGTAAGCAATAGTTTATTGACTGAAATAGGAATCATACTAATTTTTGCAACAATTTTAGCATTTGTAGTAAGAATGTTTAAACAACCATTAGTTCCCGCATATATCTTAGCAGGATTAATTTTAGGACCATTAGGTTTGGGAATAATAAAAGATTCAGAATCAATTAGAACTTTATCTGAGTTTGGTATTGCTTTCTTGTTATTCGCAGTTGGTTTAGAAATCGATGTCAAAAAATTAAAAGAAATTGGATTAACAGCTTCCTTAGGGGGATTACTACAGGTAGCATTTGTCTTCTTTGCAGGATTTTACATAGCATTAAGATTGGGCTTTGCCCAGTTTGAAGCAATTGTTCTTGGATTTGTATTGGCATTTAGTTCAACAATGGTGGTTATTAAACTTTTATCTGATACTGAACAGTTAGATACTCTGCATGGAAGAATAGTTTTGGGGATTTTATTAGTGCAAGATCTAATTATAATTTTAGTTCTTTCTATATTATCTAATGGCACTCAAATATCCACATCACTAGTATTTGCAGCCCTTCTAAGGGGATTAATTTTATTCATAACAGCTTTCCTTGCAGGAAAATATATCTTCCCTCACATATTTAAATTTGCAGCAAGGGCAAAAGAATTATTATTTTTAACATCATTAACAGTGCTATTTATATTCGCTATTCTAGCACACTTCTTAAACTTTTCAGTAGCAATTGGGGCATTTATAGCAGGTATTTCCTTAGCAAGCTTACCTTACCACCATGATATTGTAGGAAGGGTAAATCCTCTAAAGAGTTTCTTTGCAACAATATTCTTTGCATCATTGGGAATGCAATTAACTGCAATAAGTTCTACATTTATGATAAAAGCACTTTACTTAATATTGGCAGTTATAATTCTAAAACCAATTATAATATATATAATAGTAACTTTATTTGGATATGAAAAAAGAACTTCTTTCTTTTCTGGATTAAGCTTAGGGCAAACAAGTGAATTCTCACTAATATTAATTGTAATGCCATTTATCATGGGGGTAATATCCCAAGAAGTATTTTCAATAGTAATTTTAATAACAATAGTAACAATGATATTAACGTCTTATCTAATAGAATTCCAATATCCAATTTATTTATTCTTTTCTCCAGTTCTATCTTTTATAGAAAAATTAGCACCAAAAAGAAAAAGAGAATCCCTAGAATATACGCCAAAAAGTCACAAAATAGATGTTATCTTAATAGGAAAACATAGGATGGGTAGCATCTTCTTTGAAGCACTAAGTAAACTAAAAAAGAAAGTAATGATCATAGATCACAATCCAGATGTCATAAGGAAACTACTAGAGGGAAAAATCCCTTGCATATATGGAAACATGTCGAATCGGGAAGTGTTGGATAAAATAAAAACAAGAAATTTGAAGACTATAATATCTACAGTGCCTTCGTTACAGGATAATCTTTATTTAATAAAATATATTAAAGATAAGAACAAAAAAACAAATGTAATTCTTACTGCAAATCACATTCACGAAGCAAGACTATTGTACAATAAAGGTGCGGATTATGTAATTCTACCACATATTTTAAGTGGGGAAAAAGTGGCTACAATGATAAGAAAGTCTTTGAAAAATAAAAAATATTTTCAAAACACAAAAAAAGATCATATAAAACATTTGGATGAGTAAAACTGGCGCTGCCCGGATTTGAACCGGGGATCTTCCGCACATGAAACGGACACTTTAACCGCTAAGCCACAGCGCCATAAGAAAAAGTGTATGATTTTATTTTAAAAAGCTTTTTATTTTCTCTAAAAATTCATTATTTTCCTTTTCTGTAACATCTTCGTCTTTCTTCCAATCAAACCTATATCCATCGTCATTATATCTGGGAATCAAATGAAAATGCACATGAGGCACTGCCTGCCCAGCAATTTCTTTATTATTTTGCATTACATTCAAACCATCCGCAAGACACATTATCCCTTTACTGATTTTTAGAATAGCTTCACTTAATTTATCGTATTCTTCTTTATCCATCTTATCAATAGTTTCAAAATGTTTTTTAGGAACAACTAATGTATGCCCAACATTAACAGGTTCAATATCTAAAAAAGCCAAAGCATGTTCATCTTCATAGATTATCTTAGAAGGAATTTCCTTATTCACAATCTTACAAAATATACAGTCTTTCATATTAAGAATAAAAAGAATAGAAATATATAAACCTTATGGACCTGCCGAGAATCGGACTCGGATTTCGAGACTGCCAGCATCGTGTGATACCACTACACTACAGGCCCGTTAACCCTTAATAACTCCCATAGGCCTTAATTTACAAACCTTCTTTCCAATTCCAACTTTATCAGAAACATCCGCAACATCTTCTATATCTTTATACACTCCAGGAGCTTCTTCACTAATCCCACGAACAGAAGCGGCTTTAACATAAATCTTTTTTTCTTCTAATTCTTTTACAATTTTTTCAGAAGTAAATCTCTTCATGGCCTCATGCCTAGACATTAAACGTCCTGCACCATGAGCAGTACTAGAAAAAGTTTCATTCATAGCTTTATCGGTTCCAACTAAAACATAAGAAGCAGTACCCATACTACCTGGTAAAAGAATAGGTTGACCAACATCACGGTAAACAAGAGGCAGTTCTTTGTGACCAGGACCAAAAGCACGAGTAGCACCTTTACGATGGACATAAACCTTCCTAAGTTTACCATCTATATTATATTCTTCAATCTTAGCAACATTATGCGCAACATCATAAACTAAATCTAATTCAACTTTTCCAAAAACTTTATCAAAAGCTTTCCGAGATTGATAAGTAAGTATTTGCCTATTGCACCACCCATAATTAGCAGCAGCACTCATTCCACCTAAATAATCTTTAGCTAAAGGAGAGTCAGTAGGAGCATAAATTAAATCTTTATCCGGCAAACCTTTAACTATTTCTGGAAAAGCCTCTTCCATCTTACGAATATAATCGCTACAAACTTGGTGTCCTAAACCACGCGAACCAGAATGAATCATAAGAACAATTTGGTTTTTTCCAGTAATACCAAAAATCTTAGCAACTTCTTCATCATAAATTTCATCAACATATTGAACTTCTATAAAATGATTTCCTGCTCCAAGAGTACCTAGCTGTTTCCTTCCCCTCTTTTTAGCCCTTGGACTAATTTTTGAAGAATCTGCAGTTTTCATATAACCTCCTTCTTCACATCTTTCAAGATCTTTATTAGTAGCATACCCTTTTTCAACAGCCCATTCAACCCCTTTGTTCAAAACTTTTTCATAATCTTCATCACTTAATCTTAAATTAGAATCTTTTCCAACTCCACAAGGAACGTGTTCAAATAATTCATTAACTAATTCTTTAATTTGAGGTTCAACATATTCTTTAGTTAAATTAGAAGTCAATAATCTTACGCCACAATTTATATCAAAACCGACTCCACCAGGAGAAATAATTCCTTTTTCAATATCAAAAGCAGCGACGCCACCAATACTAAAGCCGTAGCCCTGGTGTGCATCAGGCATCATAATACTTTGACCATAAATTCCTGGTAAACCAGCAACATTTATTGCTTGCTGGATTGATTTATCTTTCTTTATATTTTCCAATATCTTTTCAGAAGCGAAAATTCTAACTGGAACATTCATTTTCCCAGTTTTAGGAATTTCATACACATTTTCTTCTATTTTTTTAATTTCCATTTTAAACATCAACCACAACAACAGCCTCATAGCCTTTATTAGTCTTACTAATTTTCATATCATTGTAAGTTACTGCCTTGATATCCCCATTTAAATCATAGTTTCCAAGATCATCTCCGACGACAGTTGCACTTAAGAAAAAATTTTCACTAATCTTCAAGTCTTTCACTTCATGTAAAAATAATCTTTTAGTTTCAAACAAAAATAATAGTTCTTCTAGAAAATCGTACAACAGACTTTCATAAGAATTAGTTTTCAATTTTATTTTCTTTTTTTTAATGGGTTTAACTTTAGAAGTATCTCCCAAAATATTAAACATTGCAAGGGCAGAATTAACAAAAACCTCGTCGATATTCTTCCCAAATGCCTTAAATTTAGCATCTGCTGTGTGAGCAAGATATTTATATTTCATATTTATATTTTTTTCTAAGACTTTAAAAGTTTTTTTAAAAAGGAAAAAGTTTATAAACCTCTTCGCTCAAAATTAAATAAGTTTTAATTAAATTTCAAAAAAAGGAGGTGTCATTAATGGTCGTAAAAAGAAAACCTGCTAAGAAAAAGGCAGTAAAGAAAAAAGTTACTAAGAAAAAAACTACTGTTGCTAAAAAAAGAGTAAAAAAAGTACAAAAAAAATTAAAAGTAGCAAAGAAAAAAGTAGTTAAAGATAAGAAAAAAGTAACAACTGCAAAAAAGAAGGTAGTTAAAGATAAGAAAAAAGTATCAAAGGTAAAGAAATCTTTAGCAAAAGCAAAAAAAGCAGTAAAGAAAAAAGTTACTAAGAAAAAGAAAAGATAACTAAAAATTTATTTTTTATTCTTTATTTTTATTGTTCTTTTACCGCCACCTTTTTTATAAATATTATATCTAGCCTTGGCTTTTTTATCCCGTTTTGATTTTCTATTTGAACTTGCTTCCATTTTTATCCTTCCAATAAAACTTTCTTTATTGCCTTTCCAAATCCTTCCTTAGATAGTGCACCTATAATAACTTGTGGCTTTCCATTTTTAGGAATTAAAATAATTGTAGGTATACTCCGAACACTAAACAAAGCCGCCAATTCTTGCTCTTGTTGAGTATCAACTTTGTACACATCAACCTTCCCAGAGTATTCGTCTGCTAATTCATCCATTATAGGGGCAACCATCTTGCAAGGCCCGCACCAATCAGCATAAAAGTCAATCATACAAGGGCAGTCCCCTTTATATTTCCATTCTTTAGATTCTTTAAAATCAAAAATTTTTTCCCTAAATATTTCTTCAGTTAAATTTTCCACCATTTTTATTTCCAGTCTATAGTAACTGTCCCCCCTTTAATATATTTGTAAGCTTCTAAACCTGCTTTAGCACCTTCTCCAGCAGAGATTACTGCTTGTTTGTATGGCACTGTAGAAACATCTCCTGCAGAGAAAACCCCTGAAGTAGAAGTGTTGGTCTTATCATCAATAATAATCTCTCCTTGTTTATTTAATTTAACTAAATTTTTTAACCAAGCAGTATCCAATTTATAACCTATTTCAACAAATACCCCATCTACTTTCAATTCCTTGCCTTCAATAACCAGACTATTAACAAACTTATCTCCTTTAATTTCTAATGGTTTAACATTTGTAAGTATTTCAACTTTTTTCATTTTTTTAACTTTTTCAATAATAACATCATCTGCTCTAAACTCTTTTCTTCTATGAATCAGATAAATTTTAGTAGCAAAGTTATTTAATAATTCTACAGCTTCTAAAGCCGAGTTCCCCCCCCCAATAACAGCGACTTCTTTTCCATTAAATAAAGGTGCATCGCAAGTAGCACAAGTAGCAACTCCCTTCCCCATAAACCTATCTTCTCCAGGAATACCCAACTTTCTAGGTATCTTTCCAGAAGCTAAAATAACTGTTTTTGTTTGATATTTTTCTCCACTATTAAGTTCAACAATAAAATTTTTTCCTTTTTTTACAATATCAACAACCTTTTCACTAATCAATTCAGCACCAAATTTCATAGCCTGTGATTGAAATTTTAACATTAATTCTGGACCAGAAATCTTTTCATATCCAGGATAATTTTCTATATGGTCTGTTAATAATGCTTGGCCACCAACATCAACACTCACAATAACAGTTTTTAATTGTTTTCTACAAGTATAAATCGCAGAAGTTAATCCAGCAGCGCCACCACCAACAACAACAACATCATATTTTTTCATTTTTTCCACCTTTAACCCTATGAATAGCTATTTCCATACCTGCCTTTCTAGGAGAAATATTCTTTTCATTTGA
>JAIOSD010000009.1 GCA_021107835.1 archaeon | reverse complement strand
TGCCCTTAATTTAAGTGGATCTGATGCGGAAGATTTAGTTACTGTTAAGGTTAATGTTACTGTTCCTTCTGATGAGGTAACTGGCGCTAAATCTGGAACTATTACATTCACTTGTACAGGGGTATAAAATAAAGGGAATATTTAAAAACTCTTTTTGTTTTAAATATATTATGTTAAAGAGGTGTTTATTTTTTGGAATCATATTTATATTAATTAGTAATTCGGTATATGCCATCGGTATCACCCCTTCTAGAACGCTTACATATTATGTTCCAGATACAACTGAAGAGTTTAGTATTTTTGTTATTAATCCTACTGGGGAAGTAATGTATGCTAATATATGTTTTGGGGATGAGTTTGAAACATATACTGATTTCGAAAATAAAAATATTACTCTAGAACCTAATGAAAAGAAAGAGATTCCTTTTTCTTTTAGGATGCCTGATGAAATGCATGTTCCAGGAGATCATACTACTACGATTACTATTTCTGAATTACCAAAGCCAGTTACTTCTGAAGGCCATTTTATATCTGCACTTACTGCAGTGGTGGGCCATTTTGTTTTGAGGGTTCCTTATGATGGGGCCTTTTTGAATGCTGGAATGAAAGTGGAATCGGTTTCTGTTGGACAAAAAGTAAAATTCGATTTTTTCTGGGAAAATCTTGGGAATATTGCTTTGTCTGATATTGATGTGGTAATAGAAATTTTTGATAGTTCAGGTAAAAATGTTGGAAAGATAGATTACACGGAATCCCTGAATTTATATGAAATTAAAGAAGATACTAGATATTGGGATTCTAATGGGATGGCTGGTGGGGAATACACTGCTAAAATGAGCGTTAGATATTCTAGTAAGCTTTTGGAAACTGAAACAGTATTTAAACTTGGGGATGTTTTTATTGAGATTCTCGATTTTCAAAAAGAACTTATTACTGGAGAAATAAATGAGTATGTTTCAATTATTGAATCTGGTTGGAATGAAGTTATTGAAGGGGTGTATATTAATTTAATGATAGGTGTTGAAGGGGATTCATATGATTTTAAGAGTACTAATTTTGACTTGGGTGCTTGGGAAAAAAAAGAGGTGAAGATGTATATTGCATTGGATAAGGCAATCTCTAAATTGTCTCCAGGAGATTATAATGCTACTTTAAGTGTATTTTATGATGGAGTATCTAATAGCGAAGATTTTGTGATTTCTATTAAAAATAAAATTAATTATTTAATTGTTATTGGGATTGGTGCGATTGTTGTAGCCATTATTATATTTAGTTTATATAAATTTAAGAATCTTAAAAGGAGGAAAAAAATAGGTGGAAAGAAATAAACTTTTTTTCGGGATTGGAATCATTTTGATGATTGTTTCATTGATTATTCCTTCTTTATTATATTTTAAAGTAGCTCAATACTCTTCTGGAGAGGAAGTTACTTTTGCTGCGGTTGGGACAATAGGATTAACAGTGGTTCCTGTATGCGGGGATGGGATTTGTGATGATGGTGAGGATTGTAATAACTGCCCTGTTGATTGTGGAGTTTGTCCTTCTGGTGGTTCCCCTGGGGGGGGGAGTGGCGGAACTTCTACAACCCAGGTAAATTTTAAGTTTGATCCAGATGTTATTAAAGAGGAATTAGTTCAAGGTGACTCTGTTACGAAAGAAGTAAATGTTACTAATTTAGGTACACGAAGTATTAATGTACAGTTATCTGTTGTTAATTTGAAAGAACTTGTTTTTTTAGACAAAACTTTTGTTAGTTTACAAGGGCGGGGGGTTGAAGAATTTGATGCTTTAATAGCTACAAGTGAAAATACAGAACCTGGGGTTTACATTGGAAATATTGTGGGAGCGGCAAGTAATGTTGAAAAAAGCTTACCTATTGTTTTAACAATAAGAGGTCCAGAGGATCCTATTATTGTGAATGTTAATATTCCTAAAGATTATTTGTCTATATCTCCGGGTGGAATAGTTCTTGGAGATATTGTAATTACAAATAAGTTGAATGAAACACTTTCAGTTGTTATGGTTACATCGATGAGAGATCAAAAAGAGAATGTGCTTTTGGATAGGTCTGACCAAATTGGATTATTTTCTGGAGAAAATTTGTTTTCTGATAAATTTGAAACTTCTTGGGATCTTGAGCTGGGATATTATTTCTTTTTTGTAGAAGTAACTTACGAGGGTATCCTTTATTCTGATGCTGCAGTATTTAAGGTAGAGGGGCCTGGAGATAGGGTAACTGGATTTATTTTGGGTGACTATTTGATGTATCTTTGGATTTTATTAGCAATAATAATACTAATTTTTATTATATGGGTATTGCGTAAATCAATTTCTAAGAGTAAATGGTTTGTGACTTTTAATAAGAAGAAAAAGGAGAAGAAAGAAGAAGAGATTGTTGATAGGGCAGGTTTGATTAGGTTGACAATTAGTAATCTTCAAAGACTTAAAGTTAAATCTAAATCTTACTATGGGTATGAATTAATTGAAGAGTATTCTAAGATTATTAGATATTTCTTTACAAAATTTTATTCAGTTGGGTCTGGTTTGACTTTTGAAGAGTTAGTTTCTGTGTTGCAGAAGAAGAATATAAAGAAGAAGCGAAAAGTTATTGCTTTTATAACTAGGATTGCCCACATACCATATTACTATAAGTTGATGCCAGAAGCAAGGTTTGTGACTTTGATAGATAGTTCTATAACTCTTTTAAAATCTTTTAAAATAATAAAATCTGAAAAACTTAAGAAGAAAAAGGGGGGAAAAAAGAAAGAGTTTTTTAGAAAGGAGAAAAAGTAATTTGTTTTATTAAACAATAATCTTTTAAATAAATAAATTAAAACTTTAGATATGGTTGATGAGATAACTAAACAAAAAAAAAAGGGGATCAAGTTATCTGCACCTTCTTATAATCCTCCTATAGACTCGTTTGTAAAGAAAAAAGTTATTAAGAAAAAAAAGAAGGATTCTAAAAAAGATATCAAAAAAATAGATAAGGTTCCTGAATTTGGTTATTCTGGACTTTCTGGAGTAAAAAAAGATATTATTCGTTCTGCACATAATATTGAAAAAATTAAAAAAGAAATGAAGAAGGTTGTTATTGGACAAGAAAAAGTGGTAAATGATTTATTAATTTGTTTACTTTGTGAGGGGAGTGTACTTTTAGAAGGGGTTCCAGGAATAGCTAAAACTTTGATTATGAAAGCTATGGCTGCTTCTGTTGGGTGTAAGTCTAAGAGGATTCAGTTTACTGCAGATCTATTGCCAACAGATATAACCGGGTTTGTTGCTTATAGTAGGCATAAAGGATTCTTTGTGGTTAAAGGTCCTGTTTTTGCTAATTTTGTTTTAGCTGATGAAATTAATAGGGGCTCTCCAAAGGTTCAATCTGCTTTGATGGAAGTAATGCAAGAAAAACAAGTTACTATTGGAAAAAAGACCTTTCATTTGGCTAAGCCATTCCTTGTTTTAGCAACAGAAAATCCATTAGAAACGAGAGGAGTCTATAAATTACCAGAAGCACAGATAGATAGGTTTTTCTTTAAGATAATTGTTTATTATCCATCTAGAGAAGAAGAAGAGCTTATTATGGATACTAATGTTAGTTATAGAAAGTTTGAGGATTATAAGCTTGTTCCTGTTGTAAGTCCTAGAGAAATTATTAGAATGCAAGAGATAATTAAAAAAATTTTTGTCCATCCTAAAGTAAAGAGATATATTGCTGAAATTGTTGAACTTTCTAGACCCAATAAAAAAACTAATGACGTTAAGACGGTTAATAAATATGTCTCCTGGGGTGCAAGTCCTAGGGCGGCGATTAATTTGTATTTGGCTTCAAGGGCAAATGCTTTATTGCATGGAAGAGATTATGTTACCCCTCAAGATGTCAAAGATATTTCTCATAATGTTTTAAGACACAGGCTTTTGTTGAATTATCAAGGTCAGATAGATAATATTAAAACAGAAGATATTATCAATGATATTTTTAAGGTGGTAAAGGTACCTTAAAATGAGTAGATTCCCTCTTCAAATTATTAGTATTGGTAAGAAAATTGAATTCTTAGGTAGGCCCATGGATGATATTGTGAGCACTATTGCTGGTGAATCTTATTTTACTTTTTTTCAGGGTAGTGGGTTAGAATTTAAAGGACATAGAGAGTACACATTACAAGATGATTCTAGAAATATTGATTGGAAAGCTAGTTTAAGAGCAGATAAACTTTTAATTAAAGAGTTTTATCAAGAGAGGGGAATGGATATTGTTTTTGTTTATGATGTTAGCGATACTATGTTGTTTGGTTCTCATAAAAAATTAAAAGCACATTATGGCGCGGAATTTATTTTGGCTTTGGCTGGTGCTGCAATCGAGTCTGATTATAATGTGGGTTTAATTTGCTTTAATAATAAAATCCAAAAATATTTTGAACCTTCTTCTGCTGGAACTCAAGTTGGATTATTTTTTGATGTTTTGGGAAATCACGCTACTTATGGGGGGGAATATGATTTAGTAAGGGTATTAGAATTTATTGATGCTACACTTAGTCCTGGAAATGTGGTAGTGATTGTATCTGATTTTTTAGGTAATAAAATACCATTTGATAGTTTTAAAAATCAATTTAAACAATTATCAGTTAAATTCGACGTTATTTCAGTTATTTTGAGAGATCCTAGAGATGAATTTATGCCTTCGGATAATATTAATATTGTTGTTTCTGATCCTCAGGGAAAGAGAGATGTTCTGTTTAATCCTGCTCAGATTAAACACGAGTATGAGAGTTATGCCAAAGAACAAAAAATTGAATTGAGAAAATTCTTAAAAGATGTTAAATCTAATGTTATTGAATTGTATACTGATAAATCTTTTATCGATCCTACAATTTCATTTTTTATGGGGAGGGGTGCCATTTGGAAATAGTATTTAGTGACTCGAGGTACTTATGGTTTTTGACAGCTGTTTTTATACTGTTGCTTACTCATAGTATAAGTTTTGGTTGGAGTAGAAAGCGTGCTTTAAGGTTCGCTAATTTTGAAGCTATATCGTGGGCTACTAGAACTACGTTTTTACCTAAAAGTATTTTACATTTATTAATTCGTATTTTTATTTTAGTTTTTATGATTTTGGCTGCAGCAGGTCTTGGAATATGGTATAATGGTACTGCCAGCGATTTTGATTATATGGTAATAATAGATGCTTCTGGTAGTATGTTAGCTCAAGATTATGAACCTAATAGATTAGGGGCTGCTAAAGAATCTGCTTCTACTTTTGTGGAACTTTTAAATGCAGATACTTATGTTGGAGTTATTTCTTTTGCTGGGACTGCGTTTATAGATCAATCTTTGACTAACGATAAAGAAAAAATAAAAGAAGCTATAAAATCCATAGATGTGATAAGTGTGGGTGGGACTGCAATTGGAAACTCTGTAGTTTTGGCTACTAGTGTTTTCAAGACTTCTCAAGAAACTGGAAAAGCGAAATCCATTATTTTATTAACGGATGGTCAAAGTAATGTTGGTATTAGTGTTTTGGATGCTGCTAATTATGCTATGGAAGAAGGAGTGGTAGTATATGCTTTGGGAATTGCAACAGAGGAGGGAGGGGTTTTTACTGAAGATCTTGTTGTTTCGCAATTAGATTCTGATACTTTGAAAGATTTGGCTAGTAAAACTGGTGGTAAATTTTATTTAATTGGAAATTTACAAGAATTGACTGATACTTATATTGATATATTTAGTTCGACTGAGGCCAGAATATTTTTTGATACACTCTTTTACTTGATTTTGGCAGTTTTTATACTTTTGATGTTTGAGTGGGTGCTATCTAATACCCGATATAAAACGATAATTTAAAATACTATTAGTTCGTCTTTTTATTTATTAAAGAGGTGTTTGATTGAAATCAAATTTAATATTTAATAATTTAACTAAGATATGTATTGTGTTAGTTATTCTTTTAGTTTTTCTTATGTTTTTTGAATTTTCTTATGCTGTTGCTGAAGAAGAGACTTTAGATTATGGTTATAGTTATTGGTTTGATGAACTTCCCGAAGAATTTAATTTAACTATTGGAGAATCTTTTAGTTTAGATATAGACTTTGAAGATGATTATTTTTTTTCCGAAGATTCTGATTTGATTGATATTACTAAAGAAACCGGGATTTTTAGTTTTACTCCTGAAGAAGAAGGGGAATTTTATACTGTTTTTATTGCATTGAAGGACGTTATGAATTTTGAATATCGATTAGTTAAGTTTAGGGTGGTAAACTAATGAAGAAGTTGTTACTTCTATTGGTTTTCTTTTGTATGGGGCAATTAGTTTATGCTGCCGCTCCAACATTGGAAGTGATACTCAGTCCTCAAAATTTGACGGAGGGTGTGGCTTATAGTTATATGGTTAATGCAAGTGATCCTGAAGCAGGTGATATAACTTTTTCTGATAATACTGATAACTTTGATATTGTTGCTATTAACGGTACTCATGCACAGATATCTTTTACTCCAACAAATGCAATGGTTGGAAGTTTTATTGCAGTTATAATTGCAATAGATGAAGAGTTTCTTGTTGATGCTCAAGCAGTTAATTTTACTGTTAATGGTCTCCCAATTATTTCTACAACTGATAAAAATGTAACTGCAGGAAATCAATTTGAATATGATATTCATGCTAGTGATCCTGAAGAGGGAATTGATGGGGTGAATTATACTGATGATTCTGCTTTGTTTGTGATTAATTTTACAACTGGTTTGATTAATTTTACAACTACTCTAGGAGACGTTGGAGATTATATAGTAACAATTACAGTTAATGATAGTTTGAATGAATATGCTACATCTCTTTTTAATTTGGCTATAAATGATTGGCCTAATGCTAGCTCAATTCCTGTTGGTAATGCCACAGAAGATGCATCTTTTAATTTAAATATATCCGATTATATCAATAATACTGTTGGTTCACTTACTTTTTATGATAATTCTTCTTTGTTTAATATTGGGAATGATACTGGAATAATTAGTTTTACTCCAGATAATGAAAGTATTGGTAACCATAGTATTAATATTACTGTTGTTGATCAATATGGGTTATCTGATTCTTTACTTAATTGGACCTTAAGAATTACTGCCGTAAATGATTGCCCTATTTTTCCTTCTATCCCCAATCAGAGTGTAATTGTTGGACTATGGTTTGAATATGATGTGAATGCTACTGATGAGGAGGGAGATACAATTTATTATTATGATAATTCCCCATTCTTTGTGATTAATGAGTCTACTGGATTGATCAATTTTTCAGTGAATAGTTCGATGATGGGTGTTAATATTATTAATATTACTGTAAATGATACAAATTCAGGGAATCATACAGGGATATTCGCTTTAAATGTTACAGCAAATAATCCTCCTGGATTTGTTAAAAATTTTACTTTGAATATAACTCCAAGTATCGATACTTATGTTGACTCTCAGTTTGGAGATTCTAATTATAGAGGTAGTAATGTTTTAGGAGTTTCTGATGTTATAGGTTCTATAAAAAGAATTTACATTAACTTTAGTTTGAATAGTATCCCTAATGATGCACAAATTTTACTCTCTAGTTTGAATCTAACTGTAAGTAGTGCTTTGGTGGGATATAATGTTTCTTTGTTTGGCATAAATGGATCTTGGAATGGATCTAATATAACTTATAATAATCAGCTTTCTATTAATGAGAGCCCCATTAGTAATAGTTCTTCTGCAGCAGCAGAAGGGATAGATGGTTTTAATATTACTTATTTTGTTAAGAACTGGTATAATGGGTCTATAAATAATAGTGGATTTTCGTTGAGAATGGAGAATGAATCTGCTAATTCCGGGACAATTGATTATTACTCTTCTGATAGTTCTAATAGTTCTAAATATCCTTTTCTTTATGTTGTGTATAATCAAACTATTCCGAATCAAACATTAGATGTTAGTACTAACCTTAGTAATGTTTTTGATTTGGATGATTATTTTTATGATTTGGATGGGCATAGTTTGAATTATACTACCACTTCTAGTCCAAGCAATACAAATATTGCAATAGCTTCAGATAACCAAGTTACTATTGTAGCAGGTGCTACTGCTGGTGAAGATATTATTATTTTTAATGCTACAGATGGACTTAATACTACTTTAAGTAATTCTGTTAAAATTATTGTTGTTGCAGCTGCTGATTCTCCTATTACTAGTGGATCTAGTGGGGGGTCTAGTAGTCGTACAAGAGTTGCTTCGATGGTTATTAATTTGAATTCTGAAAGAGAAACTTATAATCAAGGAGATATTTTTCAGTTGCCATTAACTGTTGAGAATACTGGTCAGAGAGTTATTTCTGCTATTGATATAATTTCAGTATCTAATGAGGTTGGATTGATTTTATCTATACCTAATAACTATATTGATAGTTTGGTTGTTGGAGGTACTTTTGATACTATTTTGATAGTTGATTCTTCTAATGTTGAAGCAGATACATATGTAATAACTATTAGTGCTGCTGGCCAAACTCCCCAAGTTAATGCTTCTTCGTTTTTTGTTTTAGATCTTCTTGGTGAGGGTGGACAGATTAAAGAAGAATTACTTATGGCACAAGATCTATTCCAGCAAAATCCAGAATGTTTGGAATTGCAGGAATTGGTAAATCAGGCAGAAGTGTTATTAGCTGAAGGAAAATATGAAGAGGCGAGAGCAGATATTGCTTTAGCTATTGAAAGTTGTAAGAATATGATAAGAACTTCTACGTCTCCTTTTAAGAGTCCTGGGGGATTTTTTTCGCTTGAAATTGTTTTATTAGCCTTAACGATTCTTACAGTTTCTATAATTGTTATTTATACAATATTTACCAGAGTTAAATATCTTAAAAAACGCTAAGTTTTGTAGGTAAACTAATTTTAGAAAGATTTTTATATTGAATTCACATAGTTTTTGTAGGTAAACATAAAAGAGGGGATTGTTTGGTTTATAAGAAATATATTTATAAGAAAGGCAAAAAGTTTGGTCCATATTATTTTAAGAGTGTTAGATCTAATGATGGTTCTGTTAAGTCAATTTACCTTGGCAAGAGGCACCCAAATTATAAGTTGGGTATTGTTACTTTATTGTTTATAGGATTGTTCTTAATTTCTTTTTTAGGGTATTTTACCTACAACGCTTATGTTGTTTCTGATGATGTTATTGATGTTGAAAGTGGGTTGGATATTGAGGATGGATTAGATGAAAAGATTGTTGAAGATTTGGTTGATGTTTTTGAAAAAGAAGAGGTTGGAGATTTTATTGAAGAAGAAATTGTTGAAAATGAAACTTTGGATATTATTGAATTGAATGAAACAGAAGAAATTATCAAACCAAATACGTCTGAAATAAATTTAACTGAAATAGATAATGAAACAATTATTTATAATCAAACAATAAATCTTACTGAAATAAATGAAAGTGATATTTCAGTAAATGAAACTGAAGTTGTTAATGATTCTATAATTCAAATAAATGAAACTGAAGAGATTATTAAACCAAATGCTTCTGAAATAAATTTAACTGAAATAGATAATGAAACAATTATTTATAATCAAACAATAAATATTACTGAAGTAAATGAAAGCGTGGTTTTAGTAAATGAGACTATTATAGATAGATATTTTGGTGTGAAGGTTAATGAACCTGTTCAATGGGAAAAACACGTAACTTTGGAGAAAGCTGTTAAATCTCTTACAGTTAAACTCCCTAAAGGTGCAGAAAATATTACTTTTGAAAAACTGGATACCCTTGAGGTAGAGTTTGTTAAGCTTGATGATACTAAACAAGCAGAAGTTGGGGCAATGGAGGGTATTACTGGCGGGGTTGTTAAGGATTTAGGATATCCTTTTTCTAAAATAATTAATTTCTTTAAAGATATTTTTAGATTTACAGGTTTTGTAGTTTTTGAGGAGAAAGAATTAGTTATTGAAGGTCCTGTTCAAGAGGTTCTTGTTCAATATTCTTTGTCTGGTCCTGTTAGTGAAGAAATAGAAGTTGATTCTTTAATTAAACAGGTGGTTGTTTCTAGTGAAGTAGATTATAAGGATGTTTTAGTTTATACTAACTTAGAAAATATTAGTGGGGGGATTCGTATTGTTGATTCTAAAGGAAACAGAGTGCCGTTTACATTCTTAGATAATGATGGAGATGGTAAAAGAGAATATGTTGAATGGATTTCTTTAACTTCTAATGAAATTTTTAATATTAGTATTACTGTTTTGAATGTTCAAAGTTATCCTGTGGTTGGCGGGAATTGGACTGTTAGTTTTGATACTGTTGGTGTTGCGGATTTGAAAATTACAGCAATAAATGGAACTACTTGGGGAGAAAGTACTAGTGAGGATGATTTGGCTCTTTTGGAAATTAAATGTGGTGATGATTTGTTGAATTATTCTTGGTTGAATGATTCTGTTTTTATTCCTGATTATTCTTGTAATGAAACTGGGAATGAATCTAGTTATGTTAGAACTTCTGGAAAGCACTACTTAGAGTTTGATTTTGGTGGGGAGAAAGCTTATGCTAAGAATGCTGCTAGTTGTGGGGATGGGCTTTCTAGTGATACTGTTTTGGAAGGAGATATTATTGATTGTAATACCCATGGCCTTCAGGTTTGGGCACATGGAATAACGATAGATTGTGCAGGATTTACAATTGATGGAGATAAAACAGATGGTAAACATGGGATTAATATTGGTGGTTATGATGGGGTAACAGTAAAAAATTGTTATATTAAAGAGTTTGATAATGGTATTTTAACTTGGGGAGCGTCTGCAAATAATTATATTTTTAATAACACATTTTATAATAATACAGATTATCATATTCTTCTTTACACGGGGAGTCATAATACCTCCGTTATTAATAATGCCTTGTCTGTTGGAGGTACAACTGGAGCAGGGGGCACTGCAATTTATCTATATGGAAATGATCAAACTGTATCTGGCAACAATATTTCATCAGTTAGCACTGGTGTTGATCTTAGGGGCGGGAGCGGGAGCAATGTTTCTAACAATGTCATGTCTACTCTAATTAATTATGGAGTTTATTTTAGTACTGGAACGCATAATTCTTTATGTTATAACAATTCTATTAGCGAGGCAGGTTATGGGGTTAGAGTTAATGGAGTTGAGAATAATACTGTGGATTCTAATGCTCTCTTTGGTAACATTAGGAACCTTTATGTTCAATCATCTTCAGATGGAACAAAAATTGTTAATAACCATGTCTCTAATGGGACTGGTGGTTACCATGGCATTTATCTTACTACCCCTGGGCTTAGGACTGAAGTGCGTAATAACACTGTCTATGGTAATGAGGGGAGTGGAATTTATATCACTGGTATGGATTATGGGTTGGTCATAGGAAATAACTTAACTAACAATAATTTGGATGGGACTTATGGCGGGCAGCTTGAAATGCTTCATTCGGAATTTAATGAAGTTACGAATAATGTAGTTTTTGGGGGGGGATTTTTTGCGGCTAGACTTTATAATGAGTTTTATAATAATACGTTTAGAAATAATACTTTTTCTAATAGTTCTGATTCTTTGATTTATTTTGAGAATCTAGCTCATGATAATAAATTTTATGATAATTCTTTTGAAGAAAATCTTACTTCTGGTAGTGGTTTTTATATTAGTAAGGGGGATCGTAATTTAATAGTTAATGCAAATTTTGTTGGAGATAAAAATCCCGTTCATGGTAGTGGTGCTAATTATACGACCTATATTAATTGTAGTTTAGATAATATGTTTAATGGTGGAACAGGGGGGCAAAATTATACGGTAAGATGGTTTGTGGAATTGAATGTTACGGATAGTTCCGGAAATGCTTTAGAAAATGCCAATATTAGCATTTATGATGATTCTGATGTTTTGGTTTTTACTGAACTAACTAATTTTACAGGATACATTACTCTGAAAAATTTAACAGAATATGTTTTTGATAAGGGGGGTGGAAGTGTTTATGTATATGAGGATAATTATACAATAAATACAACTTCTCCTTCAGATAGTTACTTAAATGATACAACTTTGCTTAATCTTTCTATAACTAATAGTGCTATTTTAAATATTATTCTTAATATTAATGATGTTACTGTTCCAACAATTACTTGGGAAGATTCCACTCCAAATAATGGGGATAGTGTTTCTGAATCTTTTATTTATTTGAATTCTACTGTAACAGATGAATCAAATACATCTGCATTTTATGATTGGAATAATGATTTACTTGGTTATTGGAGTTTTGAAGAAGTGTTAACTAATGGAACTGTTTATGATAATTCTAGTTATGGTAATGATGGGGTAATGAATAATTTTGGTTCTAATACTACTGTTTTTGGGAAATATGGAAATGCTTTAGAATTTGATGGCAGTAATGATTATTTTGATTTGCCTTTTGGTTCTGAGATTAATCCGTTTACAACTCCACATACTTTTGAATTTTGGGCAAAACCAAAAGAAACTTCGGAGAATCAAATGTTATTTTCTTCTGGTACAGGTACAAATGAACGAATGTATATTGGAATGACTGGTGGTGATTGGGAGATGGGTATCCAATCTAGTTCTTGGGGCGCGGGAACAACAAATGTGATAACTGATTGGACTTACATAACTCTTGTTATGAATGGGAGTTCTGCTTTGTTGTATATTAATGGAAATTTTGACCATACAAAACCATATACTTCTTATTCTTTAGATCAAAACATAGATGTTGGGCGCAACGCTGAAAGTATTTATTGGTTTAATGGTACTATTGATGAAGTTAGGGTTCATTCGAGAGCTTTAAGTTTGGACGAAATAAATGCTTCTTATAATAATGGTTTGTATAGATTGTATAATAATTTTACTGATTTAAATAAAGGGTTATATAATTACTCTACTTATGCTATTGATGCTGCTGGAAATTTGAATAAGACGGGATTAAGAAATGTTACAGTTAGTTCTCCTCCAACAATTACCTGGGATCCCCCTACTCCAAATAATGGGGGTAGTGTTTCTGAAACTTCTGTTTATTTGAATTCTACTGTAACAGATGAATCAAATACATCTGCATTTTTTGATTGGAACAATTCTTTACTTGGGTATTGGAGTTTTGATGATTATAATACTACTGGTATTTTCGATAATTCTAGTTATGGAAATATGGGTTCTTTTGAAGGTGGTGCGGCTGCGTCAGATAGTATTTCTGCTAAATTTGGAAGAGGTTTAACACTCGATACTACAGATTATATTGATACTCATATGGACTATAGTTTGTCTGGTAGTGGCGAGCCATTTAGTGTTTTTATGTGGGTGAAAGATATTGCGTCTTGTACTAATGCGTACGTGATGGTTCAATCAGATATAGCATCTTATTCAAGTGATTGGATTTTAGGTTATATAGATGGGGGTCTATGGGTTGATGGTGTTTCTGTTGGTGGGGGCAATACTATTTGTGATGGTGCTTGGCATCAGATAGGATTTACATCTGAACCTGGAAATCCAACTTATACTTCAAAATTATATATTGATGGTAATTATATAGGTTCTGCTGCTGGTCCAGGGATTGCTGAACCTGGTCTTGGAAGTGTTAAAATTATGGGGCGTGGTGATGGGGCAGCAGGAGCAGCAGGAAAAGTAGATGAAGTAAAAATTTGGAAACGTCTTCTCTCTAATGAAGAGATTAATGCTTCTTATAATAATAGGTTATATAAATTGTATTATAATTTTACTGGATTGGTTGATGGACAAACTTATAATTATTCTGCTTATGCTATTGACACTGGAGGCAATTTGAATGTAACTGGTTTAAGAACTGTTACCTTGGATTCTACAAAACCAACAATTATTTGGGAAGATCCCACTCCTACTGATGGAGATACAATCTATGTTGATAATGTTTATTTGAATGCTACTGTTACTGATGAAAGTGATACTTCTGCATTTTTTGATTGGAATAATTCTCTTTTAGGATATTGGAGTTTTGAAGAAGTGTTAACTAATGGGATTGTTTATGATAATTCTAGTTATGGTAATGATGGGATAATGAATAATTTTGGTTCTAATAATACTGTTTCTGGACATTATGGTCAGGCAGTTGAAGCCGTTGGGGGGACTGAATGGATTAATACTGTTAATACTATTGATGGTATGGGTGCATTAACTCTTGAAGCATGGATTAAAACAGATTTTCAAAGTTATGATGTTCTTATTAAAAAAACAGATTGCTATGCTTTCGCGCAAACTGTTAGCGGAGAATTTAGATTTGATGTGGAGAATAGTACTGGAGACGTGGTTACTGTCGCTGGAGGATCTATTTCTGATGGGGAGTGGCATCATATTGTAGGCGTATATGATGGATCCATTACCAAAGCTTATGTTGATGGCATTGAAGTTGACAGTAGTCCTGCTAGTGGAAATATACAGGATACTGCAAGTAGGTTATCTTTATTTGGAGCTCAATATGCGGGGGGGGGAGCTAATGCTACGATGGATGAAATTAAAGTGTATTCAAGAGCTTTGTCTCCTGAAGAAATCAATGCTTCTTATAATAATGGTTTGTATAGATTGTATAATAATTTTATTGGATTGACTAGTGGAACTTACAACTACTCTGCTTATGCTATTGATACTGGAGGCAATTTGAATGTAACTGGTTTAAGAACTGTTACCTTGGATTCTACAAAACCAACAATT
>JAIOSD010000006.1 GCA_021107835.1 archaeon | reverse complement strand
TAACTATACATTTAGAAACCAAGCCGCCTTTTAGCTTCTTCTTCAGTAACAAACTTCCCCGCTTTCATTCTTTCTCTAGCTTTTTCTATAGCAATAACTGTTTCTTTACTTAATTTTGGCTGATTTTTGGCGTTTTTAGCAATATATATCATTTTTTTGCTAAACTGCCCAATTGCTTCATATTCATAATCTCTTCTCCACAAGAACCGCATCTATAAGCTTCGTATTCTATTCCATCCTGCTCAATTGTTCCTTTTACTTTTTTCATTTCCCCTTTATTACACATATTGCATTTCATTTTTTAGTTAATATTTCGGTATTTAAAAAACTAAGATTATAAAACTTTGGAAAGACCTTCAACCTTCTCAAAGCGGATAACAGTATCAACAAAACTTTCAATTTTAGCATCATGACTAACAATAATAACCTGTTTAACCCCTAACTCCTCTAAAATTAAACGAATCTTATCAACCTGCTCAGAAGAAAAACCATCTGTAGGTTCATCTAATATCAACAAATCTTTTGTATTAATATCTGACATAACAGTATTTATTACCTGATTTAAAGCCAACCTATAAGCTAAGGCAGCAGAAGTTTTCTCCCCACCACTTAAATGTAAATAATCAGTATCATATCCATTTTGTTCAATTAAAGGTGTAAAATCACTATCTAAACGTATTTTCAAGTTTTCATCACTAACCAAAATCCTAAACCAATCTTTAAACAAATTATCAAAATCAGAATGCACTTTCATCATTATTTGTTTCTCCATAATTTGCACTAAATTAACAAAATCCCTTTCAAACCAACTAATCAATTTAGAATACTCCAATATTTTTCCTTTTATCTCTTCTCCTTCTAAAATCTCCAACCCCAACCTTTCAATAAATTCATTAAGCATTTTAAACTCATTTTCAAACCCTGCTTTATTACTAACCACCACCCGCTCACCCCTCAAAAATTCATCAAGCTCTTGTTTTATCCTCAAATATTTTTCTTGTACATCAGGAATGGCCTCCAACTTTAAACTAATTTCAGACTTTTTAACATTTAATTCGCCAATCCTCCCCTTCAAACTTTTCTGTTCTAATAGCAACTCATCCAACTGGGTGTACTTATGATCTAAACTTTCACGTTTAAATTTATACAATTCATAAGCACTTTTCTGTTTTTTAAGCTGCTCAACTTCTTTTTTTATTTCTAATATCAAACCTTCCAACACTTTTTCCCTAGACTTAACTCCATCTAAAACCTCTTTATTCTCTTTAATCTTAATATTTTCAAGCTCAACAATCTTATGTTTATGTTCTTCAGATACATTTTGTTTGCAATAAGGACAATACATCATCTCAAAAATCCCTTCTTTATTTTTATCTGCCTCATTAATTCTAAGTTCACTCTTGTATATTTTCTTCAAAATTTCCTTCAATTCAACATCTTGCCTACGAATATCCTCTTCTTTATCCAATATTCTTTTATTCAAAACATCTAAATTAAAACTTTCTTCACTTTTAACTTCTTTTTCCAAAGAATTAATTTCAACCTGCAAATTTTCAACAGTTTTATTGTTTCTCAATCGACTATCAATTAAATTTGTAATATTATTGGATACTATCTCAAATTCTTTCAATAAATTATCTCTTTCACCCTTCTCTTCTTCAATCAATTCAATTTGCTTTTTAGCCTCATTAATCCCTTTAGAAACTTCACTTAACTTACCATCCAACACTTCCAATTCAGCCTTCAGTTGTGTCACTCTCGCACGTTTTTCATCTCTTTCATTTATCTTATCCACTAAATTAGATATTCTAATCTCCATTTCTTTCTTCTTATTTTTTAAAACATTAAGTAAAATTTTAGAATTATCCACAATTCTCTGATATTTATCAATTCCAAAAACCTTTCTCAAAATAATCAATCTTTCTTTAGAATCAGCTAACAAAATACTTTTCATCTCTTCTTGAGGGGTATATACTGTATAATTATAAATTAAAGATTTACTTTTAGTCAAAAACTCAGCAGGATAATTAAATAATTCTAAAACTTTTTGCTTCAATTGAATAGCAGTACCTTCAAACATATCCCCATCAACATTAATAAACCCAAAATCCTGACCAACCCCCTTAGAACCCCGTTTTAATGTTCTTTTAATAATTACATTTTGACCATCTATCTCAAAATTCAGTTCAACTGATCCTTTATCCTCACCATGTCTCAATAAAGACGCTCCCGAAAGAGCTCCTCGACGCAACCCAAACAACACAAAATCAATAGCTAATAACAAACTAGTTTTTCCACTACCAATATTTCCAGATAACAGTATGTTTCCACTAGGAAATTTAATTTCAGAGCTAGAATAACTTCGAATATTTTCTAATTTCAAACCCTTAATTATCATTTTCTAACCCCAAAACATTTAATGAATTTTTAACAATCCTAGTTTCAAAATCTAAATTCTTCTCTCCATCTAACTTTTCATCACTTAGAACATTAAGTAATTCCTTAATCTTATCCTTATCAAAATCTTTTATCTCTTCGATTAATTTCTCTTCAATTTTTTCAGCACTACTCTCACCAACCTCAAAACTCTCAAATTCTTTCATAGATAATTTATAGCTATTCCTCAAAACAACAAAAGCACCAGAAAGCCCTTCATTCAACTTACTATAATCTATATCAGATAATCGCCCACTATCTAAAACACCTTCTAAACGAAGTAAAACAATCTTTCCCAAAATAGTATTTATATCTATCTTATCTAAAATAAAATCAACAACCTGATTAGAATCTTTTCCATCTAAATTAATAGTGTAACTCTTAACATCCTTGAGTTTTATATCAACATATTTAGATTCAATAACATCCCCTTTAAACTCATTAATCCAAAATCCCCCTTTTTTAAATCGTTCTAACTCTCCAAAATTATTAGGGAATAAAGCCCCCGGATAAGCAATCCTTCCATATGGTTCCTTGACTTCATTAAAAACATAATGAGGATGCCCACCAGCATAATAATCAAATCCTTTTGGCAAAATAGCAACAGGTTCAGAACTTATCATCTCTAAATGAGGCGGTTTAAACTCAGTTAAAGTTGTGTGAAACATAAATATTTTTTTGCTTTTTTCAGCTTCTAAATTCGTCCTATCCAAACCTTCATAATAACTCTTTTCTAACCCCCCTGCCTTTCCAAACAAACCAGTTATTTTAATTCCAGTTTTTGTATCTTCAGTAAATAATAACTTATCTTCATCAAACTTTACAACATTTACAACCAAACCCGCATTTTCTAAGACATCCAACATAGTTTTACCAGAAGGGGAATAATCATGGCTTCCAGAAGTAATATAACAAGGAATTTTCGTTTCTTTTAGTCTTCTCAAATCCAAAGCAACTATTTTTAATAAATCAATACTTGGAATTGCAGTATTAAACAAATCCCCAGCAATTAGCACAAAATCAACTTCTTCAGCAATACATTTATCAATAGCAGCAGAAAAAGCTTGCATTCCTAATTCTTTTAGCTTTAATTCCGACCACCCACCAATATGACAGTCAGCTAGATGTGCAAATTTCATAAAAAATAGAATATTGAAAATTTATTAAAGATATGTGTTCTAAAAAGTAATAAGCTTACTCTAAACCTCTACAACCAAACTTATATTAAATTTAGTAAACTACATCTATTTCAACTTTTGAAACTTTTCAAGAGTCAAACCAGCATCTTTGATAATTCTATTCAAGGTCCCCTTTTTCAATTGGGGATGTAATGGAACAGTAAGTTTAATTGTCTTTTTACCATCATACATCTCTAATCTAACATGAGAACCTTTTTGCCTAGTAGCTATATACCCTACCTTCTTTAAACGTTTAATTAAATCAAGACCAGAAATCATAGAAGCTTCAATTTATACAGCAACCTTAACCATTTCACCAGAGAAGTCTATAAGTTCATTCGTATCTGGCTCTAAATAAAGTGCTATAGCTTCCTTAATATTCTTTAAAGCCTCCACTTTTGTATCCCCTTCAGATAAACACCCTGGTAAAGAAGGTACATACACTGTATAGCCCCCCTCTTCTTGAGGTTCCAAAATTACTGTTAAATCCATTATAAGAATACTTTATTAAAACTAATATATAAAAGTGCCGTTTTCTTAACTCAACCCCTCACTTCTTAATACTAGGAAGAA
Organism: archaeon; assembly: GCA_021107835.1. Taxonomy (GTDB): domain Archaea; phylum Nanobdellota; class Nanobdellia; order SCGC-AAA011-G17; family PNOQ01; genus JABJPM01. Next base: position 10,036 of record JAIOSD010000006.1, on the reverse strand, counting down.
CTTTATAAGCAAAAATAGCAACAACTAAAATAACACCCCAAAAAACAAAAGAATCCAAAATCCCCATAATAAACAAAACAATATTAGCAACTAAAACAAATAAAAACAATATACCCAAACTTTTTTTCAATCTCATTTTAGAACAACTTTCTTTCCATTAGTCATAAATAAAACATCTTTTCCAGTTTTATACCCCATTATTTCTGTCAAATCAGTTATTGGAAGGGTATGATCTTTTCCACCATGAGCAGGAATTATTTTCTCAGGTTTTACCATATCAATCATATCCCTTATATCTTCACGAGCTCCATGCCCAGATACATGAATATCCTTAAACAATCTTACTCCTTTTCCTGTTAATTGCCGATCTAATCTTGCACGATTCTCTATGTTGGGTTCAACAGGAATAACATTACAAGAAAAAATCACATGATCATCATGTAAAAATTTAAATGGTAAATTACCTGCACCCATTCTAGTCAAAATAGCGCCAGGTTCTGCTTGATTACCTGTACAAATAACCATATATTTATCTCTATTTTTCTCAATTTTATGCAATGTCTTTTCTACCTGTCTAGAGTAAGTAACAATTTCAACATCTTGCAACCAAGGAACATAACCTAAATTATTTGCTGCTTGAGAATATTTTGACAAAGATCTTCCCAACAAAATAATTTGTCTATTTAATTTTTTTCCAAATTCAACAGCACTTTTTATTCTAGCAAGGTGACTTGCAAAACAAGTAACAATTAAAGAATGCCCATAATTATCTGCACCAAGCATAACATCTTTTAACATTTCTTTAGCAACACTTTCAGAAGGGGTTTTCATATGTTTGCCAGCATATAAACAATCTTGAATTAACGCTTTAACTTCCCCACTTTCTCCAACCTCTTTTAATCTTTTATAATCGGGTTTCTTACCAATTATTGGTTTATTATCCAACTTAAAATCATTGGTATAAACAATTTTCCCATCTGGTGTATGAACAATAATATTTGCCGCATCTAAAGTAGAGTGAGTCATATTAATTAATTCAACTTCAATATTCTTAGAAACTTTTATTCTAGCACCTGCTTTTTTACTTATAACTTCATTATTCAATTGAATTTTTTCATCCTTAGCTAATATTTTCAGAACTTCATTAGTATAGGGGGTAGCTATAATAGGAGCATTATAATTTTTTTCTAAATAAGGAATTGCACCAATGTGATCCAAATGACAATGTGAAGGAATAATAGCTTTAACGGTATTTTTTATTGAACTTAAAATAGAATCATCAGGTATAGCACCTAACTTTTGCAATCCTTTTGTAGTTAAGTTTCTCCTATCTCCACCTTGCTCTTCAAAACCAATTAAACTAGGCAAATGAAAACCCATATCAAGAATAATACTTTCATCACCATACTTTATTACAGTCATATTTTTTCCAACTTCGTTATAACCACCAATTGGAATTACTTCAATAGCCATCATAAAAACACTAATTGATTTGTTTAAATAACTTTCCCTTAACAACCATAAGAAGTAAGAGCAACCATTTTTAATTAAATTAATAAACACTTAAGATTCTTCATATGACTTTAAAGCATCATCCAATGTATCATAAGTTTCAAACACCGATTTTAGTTGTGTAACTGTTAAAATCTCATTAACTCTATCAGTAGGACAACATATTTTAGTTCGCCCATTTAATTTTTTAAGATCATGAGATACATTAACTAAAGTACCCAATCCAGTATGGTTTATCCATTTAATTCCATTTAGATTAAAGATTAAATCCACATATCCATTGGCCATAATTGTTCTAACCCCAGAAGAAATAGTATCGTAATCTTGACCACCCATCAATCTACCATCCAATTGAAGCTCTGCAACCCTTTCATGATATTTAATATTAGTTTTTACCATAAAATCGAGAACTAAAAAATCTTTATAAACCTTTCTCTATTTAATTTTCAACCTTTCCCCAACTTTAAAATCTAAATCAGCACCTTCCAAAACATAAAAAGCATTAGAACACTTAGCAACACCAACAAAAGGCTTCAAACTTTTAACAACTTTGATAACTTTAAACCTAGAATCCAAAAAAGCAACATCTATTCTATGAAAAACAAATAACATATGAATAAAAACTGAAGAAGATTTTCTAACATCTAAAACAACAATTTCATCTTTTAACTTGTTTGAGAACATTAAACCCAACCAATCCGGCTTCTTAAGCCCCATAGCAACAAAATCACCATTTTTTCTAAAAATTTTAACCATTCACTACTAATAAAGAAATGAGCTTATAAGTCTTATCTTTTTTTCATAACCTTTAAAAAAGTTGTTATTAAAACAAGCTTAAGATGGAAGAATTTGATCCTATTGAGAGGGGGCTAGATACCCCCGAAGGGAGAGAATATGCTATCGACAACCAAGAGATTAGTGGAGGCGAAGAAGGCTTTTTAGCTGGATACAATGAAACGCCTGAAGAAGCTGAAGACTAACTGACCACACCGAAGAAATTAATTCTTATTTATAGGGGAAACTATGCTTCAGAAAAAAATAGAGTCTAAAAAATATATTATCCTTTTATTACAATAACAAAATAGAAATTAGAGTTAGTGACAGAGCCCAAGATTGACTGTAATCCTAAGAAAACAACCTTAAGTCAACAAGTTGACACATCTCAGATTGCTCCACAAACTCCAATAATATAAGAACTTAAAAATATTTAAGGCTTTTTATTCTGCAACAAAATCATCAATCTTAGCTTTAAAATCTTTATCTGATTTTATTAGCTTTTTATTCTTTAAAAATTCTTTAGCGAAAACATAAAAAATAATTCCTAAACTTTTCTTACCTTTATTATTACAAGGCACAACTAAATCAATATTCCTTGCATCATTATTTGTATCACAAAGTGCAACAACAGGAATTCCCAATTTAGAAGCATCATTAACCGCATTTTTATCTGGCCATGGATCTGCAACTAAAACTAATTTAGCTTCAACAAAATCTTCAAGATTAGCATTAGTTAATACTCCTGGAGGATACCTTCCAATAAAAGACTTTATTCCAGTCAACTCAGAAAATTTCTTTACAGCTTTCCAACCATTTTCTCTTCTACAAACAATAACAATATCTTCAGGTTCAAACTGTGCTAACATATTAGCAGCCAACTTTAATCTTTCATTAATTTGTTCTACATTAAAAACAGATAAACCATCAGGTCTAACTTTATAGATAAACTTAGACATATATTTAGTTCTAAACTTTGTACCAATATGTAATCCTGCTTTCAAGTAATCCTCTAAAGGAACTAAAAATTGTTCTTCTACCATAACTTATTTGGCAAAATTAGCTATTTATAAATCTTTTTGTTATCAAAATAAAGATTCTAATCCTTTCATTATAGTTCTAAATATCGCCGGGCTTCTTTTTGTTTTAATTGGAGCAGGACACAGGGACTGGCGTGAATATTGTGCCTTTCCAGCATAAAGATCTTCATATGTTCCTTCAGAAACTTGTCTCATTATTTCTAACTCATCCCCATCAGTAACTCTATCATTATATGAAATATCCATAAAAAATTACAAACAATTAATACTTATAAAACTTCCTAAATCTCATACTTTATCTGCTTTTCAATCTTAGCAACTTCCCTTAACTTACAAACCCGTTCTTTTCCATGTATTCCAACTTTCAAGATAGGAATTTCCAAACCAATAGCTAAATGAGAAATAGAAGCATCCAAAGTCTCTCCACTTCTATGAGAAGCAATTAAATACATTTTATTCTTTTTAGCTTCAGAAACAACTTTCAAAGTATCAATTAAACTTCCATTTTGATTTGGCTTAATAACCATTGCATTTATAGCTTTAAACTTAATAGCATCCTTTAATCGATCCATATTAGTTACTGTTAAATCATCTCCAGTAATCATACACCCCCCCCCAAACTTTTTAGTTAACTCTGCAAACCCCATAAAGTCATTCTCATGCAAAGCATCTTCAACATAATGCAATTTATACTTTTCAATCAATTCAGAAATATATTCTATTTGCTCTTCACGATTTCTTTCTAAACTTCTATAAACATATTTTTTTCCATCCCAAAAATTAGAGGCAGCAATATCAACTCCAATTTTTAGCTCAATTTTTGTTTCATCTCGAACATCATTAACAATTTCTTTTAATATTTCTAAAATTTCTTGTATAGTCAGATCTTCTATTGCCCAAGCACCTTCATCAGTCATATGTAATTTCTTTTTCATTTCTTTTAATTTTTTCTTAACTAGCTCATGTGCCAATTTATTTGCCATAGCTGCTTCATCAAAAGTTTTAGCATCAAAAGGATATAATAAAAATTCTTGAAATTCACAAAAATTCCCCCCTTTTATATGTGCTCCACCACCAATAACATTTCCCAAAGGTCTTGGAATCCTTCTAGCATCTTTATTAAAACTTCTCCAAACAGCTCCAAAACAATTTAAGATAGCATACTCTAAAGCAATTGTAGGATTTGCGCCAAGATTTTTCTTATTAATTATTTTTTCAATTTTAACTAAATCATCAAAAGAATTAATTTCCAACCCTTTCAATCTTTCTTCTTTATTAATATATTTAACACAATCTTTCACTGACAAAACAAAATCTTTAGCTTCATGCTTGCCTTTACTGGCACCAGAAGGAGCACTAGCTTCACCTTTTCCCTTATCACATTTAACTGAAATTTTTATTGTCTCTTCACCACGAGAATTCTTTATCTTTTTAGCTTTCACCTTTTTTATAATCATAATTTTCTTAGAACTAACCACTATATAAAATTAATTATTCTTTCCTAATTTAGCCTTCACACCACTAATACCAACATTACACAAAATTTCCCACGCATGCCTAACAGTTGGACCATAAGATAATGTCCTATCTCCCCTAGGATTCCTATTTCCAACAACAGCATCCCCAAGATATCTTAAAACCTCTACCGAATCAGTCAAACAAGAGTAATCCTCGGGCATGGCAAGGTGAGTATAACTACTACCAATTTCCCCCAAAGAATGCCCATCAGAAGAAATAATCGCGCCCAAATGAGGAAACTCTTCTTTATAATTATTATAAAAAGCCTGTGTAAGTTCATTAGTACCTCTTCCAAAAAAAGGAAGGCACATTTCACCATTATGAACTTCTAAAAAATCTACAGCTTCAACAAGTTCTCTCATTCTTTTAGAATTATCTTGTACACGAGATAACAAACCCATTCTAGCAAAAGGATGATCTAAACCAATAATAAGCTCTTTTTCACGTCCTTCTTCGATAGCATATTCAAACGTAGTATTTGGAGTCATATTCGTTCCATATAAAGCCCCTAAAAATAATAAATGAGATTCATAAGTTCTTTCAAAAACAACAACTTCTTCCCCCTTCACAACTAAAATATCTTTTTCAGGAAAACGAATAGCATTTCCTAAATCAATTTCCCCACTATTCCCACAAGAATCATAGAAATTATCAAAATGGAAGTGATCTTGAGTTCTAAATTGCCCTAAAAAATTAGCAATACTTAAAACCCCCCCCTTTCCCAGCTTATCATAAGCTTGAGCTACAATCCTTTCAACACCATATTTACTAATCTTTTTCTTAGTCCCAATATGATTATGTAAATCTACTCTAACAATTCTTTTATCTGCACCAACTAAAGATAATTTATGCCTCATCTTAAATTATGGGAAAAAAGAAAGAGTTATAAAGTTAACTAAGGCATAGGCCTTTTAATTGTTATTGGTAAAATTCCTTCTCTAAGCTCCATCTTCGCAATCTCAATAGGATTAAAATTTATCTCATGTAAATCCTTTTCCTTCAATTTAAGTAAAAAAGGAGCACCCGAAGCTAATTGTAAAGCCCTAGCACCAATTATTCTAGCCTTTTCATATTTTGTCATCTTCATTTTAATTGTTTCCTTAACTTCTCAACACATTTTTTTGCCATACCAATAGCTTTGTCAACCTCATCTATACTAAAGCCAACTATTCCACCTTTTTGCATTGCATGAACATTCCCACTCTCTGAAACCGCAATACTTAATCTTGCATCAATAGCTTCTTCTTCATCTTTGTTCAAGTCAACAACTAAATGTTCTCCAATCTTATACACTGTACAGGTTATTGGTATAATCTTTAATGGAACTTTTGTCTTGGTAAATTCGCCAAACTGTACTTTATCATCCACCAATTTAGGCAACACTGCATTTTTCAAAGCTGCAACAGCTGCAAATGCTGAAGCATCAATTAAATTCCCAGCATCATTAATTGGATAAATATCTACAATAATATTATAGACTAATTCTCCTTCCCTAATACAAAGTTTTTCAAAGTCAAGCATTCCACTTTCCCGAATTCCTCTATCAACTATTCTAGATAATTCGACAGCTTGTGGTCCAGGTGGTCCAGGCAAAAACTTCGAAGAGGCAACAGGTAATAATTCCACATTAGTTATTAGATTTCCCCTATTCTGACTATCAGGATAAGGAGTTCCTACATCAACCTTAATACCTGCAATAACCTCCGTGTCTCCAATCTTCACTCTAGCAGAACCTTCTGCTTTGTTAGAAACCTCATTAGAAATGGTTATAGGTTTTCTAAATTCATCAAAAGTTCTTCCGTCTAACCTATCTTTTTTGTCTAATATCGCTTTTATATATTTCTTCATTTTCCTGCCCCCCCATACTTAGCTTGCAGTGCTTTTACTTGCACTTCCTTTATTTGCTCACAAGCTTTCTTTCCCATTTCTAGGGCTTTTTTTATCTCTGTTTGATTCATATTTCCATCCATTTGCAATAAAGTTAATTTTCCCGTTCTCACAGACATTGCAATTGGTAAATCTGTTGCACCGTCTTTATGATCTTCTTCTTCTTTATCCAAATCAACAACTATTTTGTCAGAAACTTTTCCAACTGCAATCGAACTAATTAAATCCTTCATTGGTATTCCAGCATCAGCCAAAGCCAATGAAGCAGCATTAATTCCTGCAGCCCTAGTACCAGCATCTGCTTGAGTTATGTAAATATATACATCTAATCCAGTGTAGGCAAACTTAGTTAAATCTAATACAGGTTCTAAACAGTCTCTTGTAACCATAGAAATTTCTGTACTTCTACGAGAAGGTCCAGGTCTTTTTCTTTCAGTTACTGAAAAACTCAATAAGTCATACAAACACTTTAATTTTCCTTTCTTTGGATCTTGTAAAAAAGCAGGAAACAACTCTCTTGGACCATAAACTGCGGCAATTGCAATGGTTTTGCCAGTTCTAAACATAGCAGATCCATTGGCACGTTTTATAATTCCAACTTTCGCTTCCATTTCTCTTACTTCATCAAATTTTCTTCCGTCAAATCTCTTAGTATACGCCATTTTATTTACTCTCCTTCAAAAAATTATTAATTTTATCAGTTAATCCTTCAGAATGTGCTTCTGCTTCTATTTTCCGAATAGCTTCTTCAGCAAGTCTTTCCTTTTTACTGTCTTCTCCAGAAATCCATATTAAACCATTTTGACCTACAGTGATGTTACATCCTGTTGCATCCTTAATCAAAGTAATCATACTACCTTGTTTACCAATTATTCTTGGAACTCTTGAAGACTCAACTTTTATTACTCTTCCAACCCCAAGTTTTCTACAACCAGGCAATTTCATACTAGCATCCACAATTTTTGGGGATAAAACATTGATTATTTTTGCAACAACTAAATCTCCAATATCATAATACTTCGTAAGATCTGCATCATTTGGTATAAAATCTCTACTTCCCTCTCTTAAAGGGACTACTACATCAAAAGCCCAACCAATGTCAATCCGCCATATCTTAGGGGAAACATCAGTTACTCTTCCAATAACAGTATCATTTTTTTTAGGAATATATTTTCCACCTAATGGGATAACCTTTATCAATCTCCCATCAAGATTAAACAATCCTAATTTAGAAGAAAATATTTTTTCTCCTTCTCTAAATGCTCCTTCACTAGGCAAATAATCCATACCATCTGCCAATTCTTGTCCAGGAACCACAACATTTCTTTCTTTTACTAATATTTTAGCCATTTTTTCCTCCATAACTATTATTTCTTAATCATTTTAGACTCAATATTCCCATGAGCCATATTATTTAGTTTATCATAAAGTTCATTTTGTAATCCAGCTGGAACTTCTACAACAACAGTTAAAGAACCATCATTATTCCATGTTTCATTCAAAATACTAGCATATTGTTTTAAAACAGGATACGCCCCCCCTGAAACATCTGCTGGAATTGTCAATTCTATTTCTCTAAGTTCATAAGCAATAGGTAATATAGAATTAATTTGCTTTACAATATCTCCAACTTGCTGCTCTGCAGATTTAAATTCATCAATTTTAACTTTAGCCTCATCAAGTGCATTTTCAATTCTTTGAGGAGGATGCGGCAAACTACTTTTTGGATCAACAGCATTTCGTGAAATCAAAGCAATAACAGCTTTTTTCTTTTCACCTCTTAATTTATTTTTATAATCTGTAGTTAATTGTACTTCTCCATCTTTTAGTATTTTTTCTGCAACTTCTTTTTTATTATTAGTTCCAAATATTTTAGCCATATCATGTTCAGAAGCATGCTCGCCTTTCTTCACATCTTTAAAAATATCATCACTAACTAAAGCATCATCTGCACTAACTTTTCCATGCTTAAAATCCATTGATTTATCACAATCTACTAAAATTTCAAAGTCTAATCCTTGTTTCTTTAATCTACAAATTACTGCCTTATCCACATTCATTTTACTACTTTTTTAATATACTCCTTAGTTATTTTATGGAATTTTTTATCAGAAGTTTTGATAATCCCACCATCCAACCTATCGAAACTGAACTCCTTGCCTAAAACTTTCTTTAATGCATCAACACCCAATTTTAATCCTTCATCTAAACTCATATTTTCCTTATACATTTTATTCAAAATTTCTTTAAGTTCATCTTCAGATTCTCCGATAGCAGTTGCTTTATATTCCCAATAGATGCCGGTTGGATCGGTTAAAAACAACCTTGGTCTATTATTCACTCCAGCAACCAAAAGAGATACTCCAAAAGGTCTTGCTCCACCATACTGAGTATAAGCTTGTTTAATATTACATATTTCTTTAACCAAACTGTATGTATCTATAGGTTCATCATACGTTATCCTATGTTGTTGTGCCAAAACCTGTGCTTTTTCAACTAAAATCCTAGCATCAGAAACAATTCCTGCAGCTACAGCCGCAATATTATCATCTATTTGAAAAACTTTTTCTATAGTTTTAGAAACAATCAATTTTTCTATTATTCTCTTATCTGCTATTAATAAAACACCATCTTTACACACAATACCTAAAGCGGCAGTGCCTTGTTTTACAGTCTTCTTAGCATACTCTACTTGTAATAATCTTCCATCAGGACTAAACATGGTACTAGTCCGATCATACCCCATCATTTGATGTGAAACATCTCCTTGTTGCATTTTTTTATATCCTCCTTTACATAAACTTTTGTTTAGCTTTATTTAAAGTGCCAGAGACACCAATAACATTAACTATACTATTACTTTTAATTAATCCTAAAGACATTTTTACTTCATCCAAATATTTTGTATTCACTTTTATTACTCCTTTATTTTTCTTCCAACTATCTTTCAAAACCATTATTCCCGCCTTAGAGTAGCCATTCTCACCCATAAATTTAAGGCAAGCACTTTCTACTAACTTTTGTGTTTTTTCTTTATCGTACTTTTCTGTCACTATTTCAAACACAACATATCTTTTTTTTTCTTTAAGTATAGGTAATAAAGGTTTCATATTACAACCTTGAGAAGACACTAGTATCTCTCATTCAAAAAAATAATGGTTAAAAGTTATTTATAAACCTTTCTATACCAACACGGGCGTAAACAACCATCTAATCCAACCAAGAAAACCCCCAGAAGAAGAACTACCAACATAAAAAGGGGGTCCAAGTACTGTATCCCCAACAGCAATCCAATAATGACCAGG
>JAIOSD010000020.1 GCA_021107835.1 archaeon | reverse complement strand
TTCTCCACTTATCCCTCCCCTTGTAATTCCTCTTATAACCCCTGTTTGAGTCATTATATCTGCAAGGAACATAACATGTCTTATGTCCACATCTAATCCTTGATTTTCTACGACAGATACTGCCTCGTTTATTATTGATTGTCTGGCAGCTTCTATACCTAGTGTTGAAGCGATTTCAAATATATTGTTTGAGGTTACTAATTTTGCATCAATTTCGTTCATTGTTAGGATATCTTTCATATTTGAGCCAGCACACATAATTACATATTTTCCATCTTTTTTGGTTGGAAGGACTTGTGTGATTTTTTTAATTCCTCTAAGTAGAACTGCTTTAACACTTTGTTTTAATTTATACATTCCACTTAAATTTAAATCTTCAACTTCCGAAGTAATTATTAATCCCCTTTTTGTTTCTTTAACATTAACATTTTTTAATTCTTTTTTTACTTTTTCTATTATTTCTTCTTTTTTAAATCCAAATGCTTTTATTTTTTCCATGTTTAAATCTACTTCAATAGACCCTTTCATTATATTTAACGAAAATTCGGAACTTATTTCTTCTAATTTAATTTCTTTTATAAAACTAGCAATTTTTCTTATTGTTTTTTCATTTTTTGTGTGTTCTGTTTTTAAATATATTTCCATGCTCGGGGTGGATGGTTCTTTTCTTGCATCAAACAATTCGATTAATCTTGGTAATCCTCTTGTAACTTGAATTTCTGCAACTCCTGCTAAATGGAATACATCTAATGTCATTTGAGTTCCTGCTTCACCAAAACTTTCTGCAGTAGTTATACCAATTGCTTCTCCAGGTGCAATTAATGTTGCTTCGTATTCTTTTTGTGCTTGTGCTAAAACTTTTGATATTTGTTGAGAACTAAGATTTCTTTCTTTAGATTCTTTTTTGATTTCATCTAGTACTCTTCCTGGGAGCTTATCTTGATATTTTTCATACAATTTAGTCATTTTCCTTGAATCTGTTTTATTATTTTTTTAACATTAATTTTTCCACCATCACTTTTTGATATATCTATACCATCTTCACCATATTTAAATTGAACAATACTTTTTTCTGCGTCTCTTACAGTGGAATCATATTCTATTCTTAAATCTTGTAATGCATTTGCTAATCTTCTATACAAATAACCTGATTTTGGTGTTCTTAATGCTACATCCATTAGGGCATCCCTTCCTGTCATTGCTCCAAAATAATATTCGTGAGGAGACATTCCTTTTTTATATCCTTTTTCTATGAACCCATGGGCTTCTGGACTTAAATCATTTTTCTTGAATATTGAAAGGGCCCTTCCATGCATTTTTCCCTTTACCCTTTTTCCTCTTATTGCTTGTTGGCCTACACATGAAGACATCATTGCTACGTTTAGTAGGTTTCCTTTTGCTCCTGAGTTTGCCATAATGATTGTAGGATTGTCTTCGTTTACAGTGTTGCTTACTTGTTTAGAAATATCATTTCTAACTTTATTTAGAACTTCAGTTATTTTTAGTTCTAAAGTTTCTTCAACTGTATTTCCAGGCAATGATTCTAATTTTCCTTCATCATAGATTTTAATTATTGCGTTTACATCTTTTTTTGCTTTTTTTACTAGTTCTTCGTTTTTTTTATCAACTTTTTCTGGGATGTCCGAATCGGATATTCCAATTGTAAATCCTGAGTATAGTAGTGTTGCTATCCCTAATTTGAAAATTTTTGCTAAGAAATCTATTCCAACATCTTCGTTATATTTGGCGTATATCTCTCTTATCAATTGTCCATTATCTTCTCCAACTAATGCTTTATCGATAATTCCTTCTTTTAAACTACCATTTTTTATTATTACATTGTTTCCGTCCTTTGAAGTGCCTACGAAGTTGAAATCTTCTTGTAACAAAATGCTGAAAATTTCTTTTCCAGTTACTTTGTCTTTAGAATTTCTCATCTTTTTGTCGTATATTCCGGCACTTATTAGCAATTCTATTGCGTTTTCTTTAGTAAATGTTAATCCTTTAGTTAGTAAATATAGTCCTGAAATTGCATCTTCTATGGAGCCTATAATATTTAATCCATTTTTTGGACTTATAATATGGTTTTGGACACTCATTAAAACTTCTGCTTCAGCTCTTGCTTCTTCTGTTTGAGGAATGTGTAAATTCATTTCATCACCGTCGAAATCTGCACCATAAGGAGTGCAGACTGCAGGGTTTAATCTGAAACTTTTTCCAGGCAAAATTTTTATTTTGTGACACATTATACTCATTCGGTGTAGGCTAGGTTGTCTATTGAAAATTGAAATATCTTTTTCTATTAGGTGTCTCTCTACGATGTATCCTGGTTGTAATTCTTCTAGTAATTGTTCTTTTGTTTCTTCAGTTATTCTTTTCTTTTTTCCGTCAGGTCTTATTACATAATTTGCTCCAGGATAATTTTCTTGACCTTTTTCTATTAGTTCCTTTAACCATTTTATATTCCAATCAGTCACTTTTTCTGGGATTGTTAATTCCTTTGCTACAACTAGTGGAACACCAACTTCATTGAATTTTATTTTTGGATCTCCACTAATAACAGTTCTTGCAGAGAAGTTAACTCTTTTACCTGCTAAATTATGTCTAAATCTCCCTTCTTTACTTTTTATTCTTTCAGTTAGTGTTTTAAGTGGTTGACCTGATCTGTGTCTTGCTACTGGTACTTGTGCAATATGGTTATCGAAGAAAGTTGTTACATGATATTGAAGTAGATCCCATAGGTCTTCTATAATTATTTCTGGGGCTCCTGCATTTATGTTTTCAAATAATCTTTGATTGATTCTAACAATATCTGATAATTTGTGGGTAAGATCATCTTCTGAACGTTCACCACTTTCTAAAGTAATGCTAGGTCTAATTGTTACTGGTGGGACTGCCAAAATATCTAATATCATCCATTCTGGCCTTGCAAATTTGGGATCTAATCCTAAGGCAGAAACATCTGCATCGTTTATTTTTTCTAATCTTCCCTTTATTTGGATAGGATTTAATCGTTTTCCATCTTCTAACATTGTAGATGGTTTTTCTATTGTTATTTTCTTTTGTTTTGCCTTACAGTGTGGACATTTTTTTATTAATTTTATAGAATTTATAAACGCTAAAACTAAATTATTTTTTACTTTATATCTTCTTTCTTTTTCTGCTAAAGAAACATTTTCTAGATGTTTTTTTATTTTTTCATCTTCTACGAGAATTCTTCCGCATTGGCTGCAAGTAGTTCTTAAGAATTTTAAAATCATATCTACATATTTTATATGGGCAACTGGTCTAGCTAAATCCATGAATCCGAAATGTCCTGGACATTCTTTTAATTTTTGTCCACATGTTTTACACCTTAATCCCGGATCGATAACCCCTAGTCTAATATCCATTAGGCCCCCATCAACAGGATATCCTTCCCTGTCATATAGTTCTGGTGTAACTATTTTTGCTACCGCCATTTTTTTGATGTTTTGTGGGGTTATCATACTAAATTGGATGCTGTCTACTTTTTTTGTTATGTTTTCTGCCATTTTCTAAAATTTTTCTTTTAGGTTTATTTTGGAGTCTATTCCAATTGTTCTTATTTCATCTAATAATAATTTGAATGCGTAACTTATCTCTACTGGGGAAACTTTTGCTTCTCCCCCACATCTGGTGCAAATGGCTTTGTTTTTATAACTATCATAAGTTGCGAAAATTCCACAGTTTTCACAAATATGGAGTATTGTTTTATCTGAATCAAACCTTTCTTTTAATAATAAAGAAGCCCCGTGTGCTACTAAACAATCTTTCTCCATTTCTCCCACTCTTAATCCTCCGCCCATTGCCCTTCCTTCAACAGGTTGTCGTGTTAATAATTGAATTCTTCCTGCTGCTCTTGCGTGAAGTTTGTTTGCTACCATATGTTTTAGCTTTAGATAATATATATTTCCAACATAAATTTTTGCTTGAAGTTTTTTTCCAGTTAGGGGGTTGTATAGTGTTTCTTTACCTTCTTCGGAAAATCCTAAATCTAGCAATTCTTTTCTTAAATCTTTTTCAGAAGGATTGTCGAATGTTGTAGCATCTATCTGTTTTGCACTTAATGCTCCAACTTTTCCAGAAAGTATTTCTAGTAAATGGGATACAGTCATTCTTGATGGGATACTGTGAGGTGAGAAGATTATGTCTGGGATTATCCCTCTTGATGAAAAAGGCATATCTACTTGGGGAACTAACATCCCTATAACTCCTTTTTGTCCATGTCTTGAACAGAATTTATCTCCTATTTCAGGAATTCTTTGTTCTCTTAATCTAGTTTGGATTAATCTGTTTCCTTCTTCATTTTCTGTTAAGAAAGTCATATCTACGATTCCTTTTGTACCTTCTCCGATTGCAATCGAACTTTCTCTTCTAGTATTTACCGCAATATTAAATTCTTCTAGACTACCTAAGAATCTTGGTGGACTTGATCTTCCAATTATTACATCTTCTGGTTCTACTTGAGCTTCTGTATAAACTAAACCATCGTCTTCTAAATGCCTATAGTCTCTTTCAGAACGATATCCTTTTACTTCTTTATCTGGAATGTCTATTTCATCTCTTAATCCTCCAGAGTATCTTAATTCTGTTGCAGAATAAGGTTTGAAATAAGTTGAACGCGCTAAACCTCTATCTATGCTACCTTTATTGATTATAACTGCATCTTGCATATTATATCCTTCGTAACTCATAACTGCAATTGTGAAATTTTGCCCATTTGGATGGGCATCATAATTGAATACATCATGCATGAAACTTTTTGTTATTGGGCGTTGTGGGTAGTGTAAAATGCTTGCATCAGTATCCATTCTTAGTGGGAAATTTGATGCATATAATCCTAATCCTTGTTTTTGAAGTTTGGAACCTCTAATTAATCTTGAAGAACTTCCAAAGTTTGAAAATGGAATTAAGGAGGTACATAACCCTAATATTGTAATTGGTGAAACTTCTACATGGGTGTGTTCTTTTGTTATATCTTTTTCATCTAATGCAACGAAAGTATTTTCTTCTTCTCTTGCGTCTAAGTATTCAACTATTCCTTGTTTTATTAATTCTTCCCAAGTTATTTCATCTTTTTCTATTTTTTGTAATAGTTCTTCGGTTAGTTTTGATTTTCCGTTTTCTACTATGATTAAAGGTCTTCTACATCTTCCTTTGGTAGTTTCTACATGTATCTCATTTAATGCTTCATAGAAACCTATATTTAGCTTTTCTGGGATAATGCCTTCTCTTCTTTGTTTTTTAATGTTATTAAGAAATTCATTTACATCTGAGACCGAGCCTACAAATCTTTCATTTAGGAATACGTCTACCATTTTAATCTATTTTTTTTAATCCATTGGATTCTAGTAATTTCATAATTTTTTCATCGCTAGGTGCGGTGTCAGTTACATTTGCTAATAATGATAAGTTTTTTCTTAGACCAATTGGGGTACCTTCTGGAGTTTCTACAGGACATAGTCTACCCCAGTGGGTGCTGTGTAGTGCCCTTGCTTGGAAATTTTCTTGAGATGCTGTTAATAAACTAACGACTCTTTGTAAATGAGAAGTTGCGTCTATAGCGTTGACTCTTGAAATGTTTTGTGAAATACCAGTTCTTCCACCTGGCCAACTTCCAGTTGCCATTGCACTTTTAATTCTTGAAGATAATAATTGTTCTCTTATGATTATTCTAATTGATGAAAATTTTCCTCTCTTTACTAATCTTTGGAAATTATATAACATATCTTGAACTAAAGATCTCATATTGACTCTGAATAAGTCATATAAAAGGTCTCCACTTAATTTTAATCTTTTGTTTACATAATGATCTTGATCTATTGGTTCTACTTTGTCTGTAGCTACCATTAAAAATCTTTTAATTAATTTACATAGGTTTTGCGCTTTGCATATTCTGTCTTTAGAAGACATTCCTAAGTGTGGAAGTAAGTATCTATTCATTTGTTCAATTGTTTTTTCATCTCTTAATTCTTTTTGAAGTATCCCTGCTTTTTTTGCTAGGGATTCTAAGGCATCTTCTTGTGTTTTTAGATTAATACTTTCGTATAAGTTTAATATAATATCATCATAAACTTTTTCTGATGAGATTAATTCCATTATTTCTTGATCTTTTGTTAGTCCAAGTGCTTTGATTACTGCGATTATTGGAACTCTTTTGAATCTTGCGAAGCTTATGTATATTACCCCATCTTTCATTTGTTCTATTGTATGAGGTATTCTATAGTTGGTGTGTTCAGAATAAAGTTTTGCTACATATTTGCTTGGTCCTGTTGCTGCCTTTTTTATGAAAAGTTTGTTTGATGCTAAATCTTCTACAGCAATTAAAACCCTTTCGTTTCCATTTAATATAAAGTATCCACCTAAGTCATTTGAATCTTCTCCGTGTTTTATTAAATCTTCTTTACTTAAGCCGTTAAGATGGCAAAACTTAGATTTTAACATTATTGGTAGTTTACCTACTTCTGTGGTGAAAGATTCTCTTTGAATATTATTGATGTGTGCGCTTACTGTTAAAGTTAGTGGAGCAGAATAGGTGAGTTTTCTTAATCTTGCTTCCATTGGGTATAATTTTCTTTTGGAACCATCAGCTTCTGTTATCATAGGGGTTCCAAGTTTTATATTTGAAAGTTTTATTTTAAAGTTTTCAACTTCTTGAGGAATAATAGTTGGTACTACTTCTCCTACCATATCAACTATTTTTTGAATATCTTTTTCTGCAAATCTATTAAAAGATTTTATATTTGATTCTACAAAAGAATGCTCTTTGAAATAATTTTCAATTATTTTTTTGTATCCTTTAACCATTAACTACCACCCTAAAAAATGTTGATTCTGTGTTTGTTGGACTTTTTCTTATAATTTTTATTAAGTCTCCATAATCTGGTTTTAAATTTTCAATTGCTGGATCTGAAATTAGAATTTTTGGTATTTCATCTTTTGTTACATTAAATTCTTCAAGAACTTTTTGAGCTTCTTCTTCTGTAAGCTTTATGTGTACTGGAACAAAGGAGTGTTTTTTGATGTCGAATTCTTCTGCCATTTTTTTCCTGAATATAAGTGGACCGGACGGGACTTTCACACTTTCGTGTTTTGAACCCGCGACCCCTTGGTTAAAAGCCAAGTGCTCTACCAAGCTGAGCTACCGGTCCGAACGCCCGAACCGGGATTTGAACCCGGGTCAAGGCCGCGACAGGGCCTTATGCTAACCGAACTACACCATCCGGGCATTAGCATAGTCCTCTTTAGATTTTTATCAAAACAATGTGTAATTTATTTTCGGATAGCCATCTTTAGAGAGAGTTGTTACTTATATGGGAGTTTAGCGGAACGATATGATTTATAAAGCTTTTGTTTTTCGAGGGGGAGTTTATAAAGGGTATAGTTTATTTAGCTTATAGAGAATCGAGTTTGTAGGTTTGTAACAAATTAAATGTTTTTGAAATTATGTTTATTTAAATATATAAATTAATAATTAAGAAATTATTTTTCCAGGCGAATTATATTTCATCCAAATTGTTATGTAATGACCTAAAAATCTGTTTTCTTCAACTTGTGGATCTAATCCTAATTCTTTCATTGCATTTACTATCTTTTTGCCCCCAGAATATCTTATTAATTTATCTGCCTTTGATAGGAATACTTGTATCTTTTTGCCTGTTAATCCATCTATGTTATTGTAAGGGTGGATTTTTCCCCAAAGGGTTTCTAATTGGTCTAGGGTTATCCCTTGTTTTTCCATATTTTTTCTTAGATGTTGTGTTGCGATTCCATCCCAAAGAGATTCTGCTAGAGAATACCCTGTGCATACAAGAGTTAATTTATCGATATTTGGATTGTGATTAGAAACCATGTAAGCATGCATCCCCCCCAGGCTCATGCCTATAACTTGGATATTTTTAAAGTTGTATATTTGTTTAAGATTTTCTATTTCTTGTAATCCATCTTTTTTTATTTGTTCGAAACAGTCTAATGTTTGTTGAGGATCTGAAGTTAAGATATCTGGATGAAATTCATATTCTAAACAAGATTGCCCCCTTTTAGTGAGGGTGTTTCTTAATATTTGGGAATGTTTAAGTCCAGATCTCCATCCTGGAAAAATAATGTAGACTTTATTTGATCCTGGAACTATACTGTGTCTTTTGTGAATAAAATTATTTGGATCAAATTTTGGTGGGGATACTCTTCGTGAGTCTCTTATTTTGCATATGAGGTGGTCTAATGACATATATTTTTGGATTTTTAGGTTATTTATAAATCTTTTGAAGAAAAAATATCCCGTCGCCCGGATTCGAACCGGGAATACCGCGGGTTCGGCTGACTATTTTTCATTCTTAGTCTTTACGACACAGTCGAATAGTAACTACAGCCACGTGCTTTACCAGGTTAAGCTACGACGGGATATTTAAAATTAAGACTTAAGGTTATTTATAAAATTAACTAAAAAAAGAAAAAAAGAAAAAGTTAGGATGTTTCCCCGATTTTTTCTGATATGTGAGATACTACATCCATGCCTGTTAAAGAGTCAAGGGAACTACATATTTTATTTGCTTTATTCCCCATATAGGTAGCAAATATAAGTGCAGGAAGTATAAGGGGGAAACCGACAACAGAACATGCAGCGTAATTAGCTATCCTTGAGGCTTTATTTGATCTTCTTCTTAATTCAACATATCTCTCAAATTCCAAGGGATTAATGGTCTTATGTAACTCTAATCCACCAATATGAACCCCCTTAATGTCCAATCCTTCCTTTTTAGAAGTATCATAAAAAAATTGTCGCATACATCCCCCATCTATCCCATCCGCACATTTATATTGGTCCCCAATTGGAATGAGGTTCTCCTTAGCGTATTTTTCTATCATAGAAACCACTAAATATCTTTCTGAGTTTTTTCCTTTATACAAATCTTCTAGTTCATTTTGAGACTGTTGTATCGTTTCATTTAATTCCCTTTCCCTTTCCCTTAATTGAATTAATTTTGAATCTAATCTTGTCATTTCATTAACTCCTATTCTTGACCGAGTTCTTCCCTAAGATCGTCCATCTGATAAGAATCATCTCCTGGAGCCACCCGAATATCATCTATTTGGTGTGCATCCATAATTGTGGAGGTATATTGATCAGCAAATCCATTACTATCTGTATCAATATACCACGTCCTATGCTCTTCACCATCTCGATTAGTGTGAGAACCTTCTATGGCCTGATCTATAGAAACCATTGAATCTGCATAAGCGATCACTTGTTCGTTGTGGGCTTTTAATCTTGCTTGATGTTCTTGATGTCTTTCCGCGGCACTTTGATCCCCCAAACTATTTAAGCCGTACATACCTAACCCTATGGTGGCTAATCCCACAATTCTAACCTTGGCGTTAGTTGATAAATTTCTTATTTTTTGCATTAAATTTGTCATTTTAGTTTTCCTCCTTTTTGTTTTGTTACTTAGAAATAGTAATCCATATGTATATAAAGCTATGCTGTCGTTTTTCCGACAACAACATTTATATACTAGTGATGCTAAAAATTGTTATGGAAACTAAAGCTATTTTGGAAAATTTGGGATTATCTGATGGAGAGACTAAAGTATATTTGGCCCTGTTAAAATTGGGTAGTTCTAAGGTAAGTAAAATAAAAGAAGAATCTGGACTACATAGAACTACAATTTATGATTTTATTGAGAAATTAATAAATAAAGGATTAGTTAGTTATTCTGTTGAAAATAATGTTAAATTCTATTCTGCTATGCATCCGTCTAAATTAATGGATTTTATTAAGGAAAAAGAAATTGGACTCAAGGAAATTCTCCCAGAACTAATAAATCTAAGTGAACAACATAAAGAAGAAATTAAGATAGAAGTTCTTCGTGGAAAGGGGGGATTTAAAACTTTGTTAAATTTGGCTTTAAGAGTAAGAAAAAATATACACGCTTATGGAATTGATGAAACTTTATTTAAGAAAAATTTTCCTATTGATATCAAACATTATTTTAAACAAGAACAAAAACTAGGAATGAAAGAAAAGTTGATTACTTTTAAAGATGTTGAGTTTGTTTATCCTGAGAAACATATGGAATATAGATTTCTTGATAAAAAGTTTTTTTCTGCAACCCCTTGGATGGCTTTTGGAGAGTATGTTGCCATAATGATTTGGGAGCCTTTAACAATAATATTAATTAAAAGTAAAGAATTATCTGATGGGTTCTATAAACAATTTAATTTAATGTGGAAAATAGCTGAAAAGAAATAACTATTCAATAATTCCTTTTAAGTGAGGAATTTTTTTTTCAATATACTCTATAATCTTTTTTTTATGTTCTGGGTTTAAAGATATTGCGGTGTACCTGTCTTTTTTGTGGATGATAATCCATCCTATTTTTGAAAGTTCTTTTATACTTTTATCTAAACTTTGGAATCTTTTAAAATGTTCTAATCTATCGTATGATGCCTTCCAATTCCCCTTTCTTGCAAGTTTACGCATAATTTGAGCTTTTTCTAAGTCTAATAACATAAAATTTAATTATAATTACGATTTTTAAATGTTTCTATTATTGAAATATATCGCACTAAAATAGAAATATTTATAAAGGACTATACTTGGACTATACTTAATTCGCACACACAAGAAAATGAAAATAAAAGAAAATAAAAGTTTGTTTTTGAAACAATTTGGAGATACTCCTCAGTTAAGGGTATTGGATTTTTTAATAGATAATTATATGTTTGATTTTCCTATGACTGAGATAGCAAGGGAAAGTAATGTTAGTTATAATTCTTTAAAAATATTTTTCCCTGAATTTGTTAAATCTAAAGTGTTAGTTAAAACTAGAAAGATAGGAAAGTCTGATTATTATAAACTTAATATTGAGAATTCTTTTATTAAGAATCTTATAAAACTTGATTGGATCTTGGTTAAAGAGAATTCTTTAGTTGAAGAAAGAAAGGAATTAATTCAATCTATTTCTTGAAAAAAAGAAAAAAAGAAATTAAATACCACAACCGGCAGTTGCAGCATTTGCTTGTGTAGTTTTTTCAAATCCAAATCCAGGTGTTGGTGAACCAACTTCAAATTTAGTGTTACATTCTTCTGGAGCTACATTAAATGCGCTACAAATTGCTTTAAGTAAACTTATCGAATCTCTTCCAGAATTTACAGTTTCTCCATTAACAACTAATGTTGGTGAACCTCTTACACTATATTTCTCATTGTCTTCTTTATCTATATTAAACAATGGGAATTGTCCACTTAACCAAGATGATTCATCTTTTAAGTTTGCATCAAGGTCAAATTCGGTGTTTGCTGATTCAATACATGTAGTTAACATCTCTTCGTTGATTCCCACTTCAGCCCTACAATTTGTTGCTTCAGTTTCTGAACCTGATTGAGATCCTAAGAAACAATATAGATAATCTAGTAATTTATCTTTTTGTTCTTTTTGTATACAATATTGGTTTGCTTGTTCATTTACTTCTTTTTCACCATGCATTGCGTAATATACAAACTTAAGATCAAAATCTATTTTGTTACTTAATGTTTCAATTACTGGTAAAATTCCTTTTTCTGCTTGTGTACCATACGGACAGTGACTCATAATAAATAATTCAACAGTAGGTTTGTCTGATTTTGTTGAAACTTCTACTACTGGTTGTTCTTGTGGTTCTGGTGATTCTTGTGGTTCTGTTATTATTTGTTGTGTTAATGGAATTGCATTCAAATACATCATTTCCCCATCGTTAGTTATGAATATTGGGGTTTGTTGTCCTGCAATTGAAATAGTTGCTTTAACACCGCTTGCTTTTTCAGAGTCTTCTAATGTTGCTTTTTCTGGACTTCCTACTAGTAAATTTGTATTTATGAAATCTACTGCTTCTATAGCTACTGTATTACCTGAAATAGATAAGGCTGATAAGCTAGATCCTGTTAAAATGCTTACAACAAATAGAATACCAAATACAAAAGTAGCTATTTTCCAGCTATTTGTTTTTTTGTTTATTTTTGGAGTTTCTCCAATTTTCTTGTCTTCTGGTTTTGGAAAATCTCCAAAGTTATTATTTTCTTCCAAATTTATCCCTCCGTATATTTTATAAGATTATTATTCTAGCTTATGATTAGTTTCTGAATGTTATTTAAAGGTTATGGTTAACAGTGTTATTTTTCCCTATTCTCCACAACATAATGATTGATAAGATTATAATTGGTATTGAAACTATCTGTCCGTAAGTTAATTCATACCAAGTTGGCATTTCTTTTACAAATTCTATTAAGAATCTTAAAGTAGAGTATAATAATAAGAAAACCCATGTTATTGTTCCACGTTTTAGTTTTTTGAAAGCGTAGAGTTTTATTGTTATGGAAAAGATTAAAAAGTTTTTTAGGGATTCATATATTTGTGAAGGGTGTCTTTTTTCTGTTATATTATCAAAGTAAACTCCCCAGGGAAGATTAGTTGGTTTTCCAATAAATTCTTGATTTATAAAATTCCCAATTCTTCCTAATGTTAATCCCAAAGCTACTGGAATTACTAAGATATCTGAAATGTCATAAAAGTGTAAGTTTCTTTTTTTACAAAAGTATAATGTTACTAATACTGTTGCGATTATTCCTCCGTGTATGGCCATGCCACCTTGCCATACTGCAATTATATCGTAAAAAGAGGAGTAGTTTTCGTGGTTTAGTATCACTGCTAATAATCTCGCTCCTATTATTGATGCTGGAATGAAATATAAGAAATAGTCTGTTATTGTTTCTTTTGGAATATTTCTTTGTTTTGCTAATTTTATTATCATGAAATAAGCTATTACAAAGCTTAAAGCCATGATAATTCCATACCATCTTATTTGTATTGTTCCTAAATTTATTGCTACAGGATCTATCATTGTTATTTGTGGGTTAGTTGGTGTATTTAATAGTTTCTTGTTTAATTGTTATTTTTATTTAGTGGTTACATATTGAAAGATTTATAAAATGAATATTTTGTCTTAAAATTAATAAAAATGATGTTCTCAGATGATAAAAATGGTTGTGGAAATGATCTGTCTAGGGGGGATTCTGTTTCTGATTCTTTAGAGGGGGGGGTTGGTCCTCTTATGCAAAGAAATATTGATAGAATTCGTGAATTAGTTGAAGATGAAGGAATTAGTGATATTGATGTTTTAAGTGAGAGAATGAGATTGGCTGTTAGAACAATTCAATCTTATGCCTCTTTAGGGGGGGTTAGTCTTAGGAATGTGTCGCGAAAGCGAAATGTTGAAAAAATTCTGAAGTTAGTGGAAGAGGAGGAAATATATGATGTTGATATTTTAAATGAGAGAACTGGATTGGCTGTTAGTACTATTCGATCTTATGCAAGTTTTGGAGGTATTAGTTTAAAAAGAAATCCAAGGAAAAAAAGAATTGAAATACTTAGAAATTCCTTAGCTAAGGGTGAAAACTCTTTAGAACTACTTTGTAATCAGGTTCGGCTTAAACCAAGTGGGATTATGGAGCTTTGTAGAGAAGAAGGAATAGGGCTTCCAGAAGATTTAATTCCTTATGGGACGAATTATGCTATGGATGATATTATTGAAGAAGGTTTAACTTTGCAAGAAATGGGAGATAGGGCAAACCTTTCTCGTCAAAGGGTGGAACAATATCTGCATGAAAGTGGACAGCATGGAATATGGAAAAAAAGTAGGGGGAATAAGGAAAAATTGGTTTCTCTTTTGAAGTTAAGAATACTCCAACTTTCTGAAGATGAGGGATTTGCTACTAGAAAGGCTGCTGAATATGTTGCCAAATCTATGCGATGTTCTTATGATTTTGAAGATCTTACTGAAATGTTTAATAGGTATGATAATGTAAGAAAGGGGGGAGAAAGATTGTCATTAGCAAGGCTTTCTGAGGGGCGGGGAATCTGTAGTGCCACTACTGCTAAGAATATTCTTGATAGGGTTGATTTAGAACCCATGTATGGTAAACGAAGCAAATAAATTAAACTTATAGAAATCTTTTTAAATTAATATATTTTGTTTGGATTGATGATATGTTTACTTTCGTTGATAGTGTTTGGTGTATTGGCGGTTTTTAGTGCAGGGTATAGACCAATGGCTAAAGAAGCTTTTGATTGTGTTTTTAGAAGAGTTACTTTAAGAAAATGTCAATCGGGTTTAGATATTAGGGTTAAGAGTAAAATAGTTGGTAAGGTTATGAATAAATCACCTAGGTTGGCTAAAGGGGTTCATAAATATTTTGAAGTTGTTTCTTGGATATTTGTAATTTTGTTTTTTGTTAGTTTAGCTTTTAGTGCTGATGCGATTTATAATTTAGTTGTGTATGATAATTGTAATGGTCCTGATGCTGATCCAGATACTTGTTTTTTTACTCCTGATGAAATAGAAGTAGATTGTGATGATACTCTTTGTGAAGGTGGAGAATGTGAAGTTTATAGTAATAGTTAGGTGATTGTGAAGGATAGAAACTTTTATTAATTATATTGGATTTGTGATTGTTATGAATGTTGAGAAGATACGTGAAGATTTTCATATTTTAAAGAAAGGGATAATATATTTTGATAGTGCATGTATGTCGCTAAGACCAAAACAAGTTATTGATAAAATTAATGAGTATTATACTGAATATCCTGCTTGTGCTGGGAGAAGTATTCATAAGTTGGGAAATAAAGTTGAGGATGAGGTAGATGATGCTAGGAATGTTATAAAAAAATTCATTGGTGCTAAGAAATCTAAAGAAATAATATTTACCAAGAATGCTACAGAATCGATTAATTTGTTAGCTAACTCTTTTAAATTTGATAAAGTTCTGTTGACAGATAGAGAACATAATTCTAATTTATTGCCTTGGCAAACTAAAAAGTATGGAATTTTTAAAGTAAATAATGGGTTTAATATTGAGAAATTTTCTGAAATTGTTAAGGATTATGATTTTGTTAGTTTTGTTTTTACTTCTAACTTAGATGGATATACTATTCCTGCTAAAGAAATTGTGAAAATTGCACATGAAGAAGGGGCTAAAGTTCATTTAGATGCTGCTCAAACTATTCCACATCAAGAAGTTAATGTTCGTAAATTAGATGCTGATTTTATCTCGTTTTCAGGGCATAAAATGTTGGGTCCATCTGGTATGGGGGTGTTATATGGAAAAGAAGAATTACTTGAAAAGATGGATCAGTTTATTATTGGTGGTGAGACTGTTGTTAATTCAACTTATGATAGTTTTGAAATTGAAAAATTACCCAATAAGTTTGAAGCAGGGTTACAAAACTATGCGGGGATAATTGGTCTTGGTGAGGCTGCAAAATATTTGAGTAAAATTGGTTTGAATGAAGTGCATGATCATGAAATAAAATTAGTTAAAGCTATTGATACTGAAGGTTTGAAAGTTGTTGGGATTCCTGGTGGGGGGATTTTTAATTTTAATATTCCTGGAGTTAATTATCATGAGGTTGCTTCTATCTTAGATGCTTCTAAAAATATTATGATTAGAAGTGGGGCACACTGTGTACATAGTTGGTATAATGCTAATTCTATCGGGGGTTCTTGTAGAGCTAGCTTTTATTTGTATAACACTTTAGATGAGATTCGAGTTTTGAATGAAGAACTTGAAAAATTGAAGAAGCTAGGCTAATTCCTATGATTAAGTTTATTGTGTTAATTAAAATAAATTTGTCTTTGAAATAAGTTAAAGGATAATTTTGTATTAGTGTTGAAGTTGCTGGAAGAAGCCAATTGTTTGAGTTGAAGATTATTAAATGGAAGGTGTGAAAGAATTTCTGAAAGAATATCGCTCCGATGAACAATAGTAATGAAATTGAAATTACTACTTTTCCAACTGTTTTTAAGTTTGAATATTTGAATAAAATCAAAGTTATTAATATTACTAGTAAATTAATAAAAATTGAAAGGTTTACTAAGTTTTTTACTTCTTGCATATGTGTTATTTCTTTTTGTGAGTAATTGCTTGAGAGTTCTATGTTTTTATAGTAGAAATTACTTAATTCTTTATCTTTTGAAATTTCAATTAGAAAAGTTGTATTTAAGACTGTGAGGAATATTATAATTGTTAGAAATATTGTTGCTAAGATTTTTTTCATGTTTATTTAATAAAGGAAATGTATATAAATGTAGATGTTCAAAAATTAAATATGGTTAAAGTTTCAGTTGATAAAAAGAAATGTATTGGTTGCGGTACTTGTGTTGATGTGTGTGATAATTTTAAGCTTGTTGGGAATGTAGCTAAACCTATAGATTCTAATCCTGCGGAAGTGGGTTGTAATGAAAAAGCAGCTAAAAGTTGTCCAACTAAAGCAATTAAGGTTAAATAGGGGTGATAAAGATGATTGTAACGAAATCTGTTCCTTATACAGAAATAAAAAAGCAATTAAAAAAGACTGATAAAATAGGTGTTATTTCTTGTAATACTTGTGCTAGATTGTGTGGTACGGGTGGAGAAAAAGTAATGAAACAACTTGCGAGTAAATTAAAGAAAGATAAGTTTAATGTTGTTGATGTTGATTTAATTGGAACTCCTTGTAATAGGGATTTATTGCATAAATCTCAACTTCATGGAAATGTTCAAATTGTTCTTGCTTGTGATGCTGGGGTTTATAATCTTAAAAAGATTTTTCCTAAACATAAAATAATTGTTGCAAATAAAACTCTTGGAGTTGGAGCACATGAAGGTGGGAAAAAAATAACTATTGTTAAAAAGTTTTAATTATAACGATTAAAAAATGATCGAGTGGTATTATTTATCTATAATTGCTGCAATATTTTCAGCTACTGCAGCGGTTTTACAGAAAAAAGTTTTGTTTCGGGAAAAAGCTTTGAGTTTTGCTACAACTTTAGCTCTTTTTAATTTGATTATAGCTGTACCTTTTTTCTTCTTTATTGATGCTTCTGGTTTATCTTTGTTAAATATTGGGGTGTTGTTGTTTAAGAGTGTATTAGGAGCTTTTGCTTTTCTTTTTGTTATGCTTGGTATAAAGAATTTAGAGCTTAGTCATGCTTTGCCTTTATTAGTTCTAACTCCTGGTCTTGTTGCTTTGTTTGCTTTCTTTATTCTTGGTGAGTCTATCAGTGCTTTGGCTTTGGTTGGTATGGCACTTTTATTGTTGGGGACTTATTTATTGCAGCTTGGTGAACATGTTAAGTTAACTGAACCTTTTAAGGGATTTTTTAGATTAAAAGGACATAAATATATTGTGTTTGCTTTGATTTTGTTTACTATTACTTCTATCTTAGATAAAGCTTTATTGAAAGGGTTTGGTTTGAGTCTTAATGCTTTTATGGGATTTCAGCATTTGTTTTATGGTTTGATATTTCTTTTAATGGTTGCTTTTGCTGGTGGTTTTAAGGATTTACGAGGTTCTTTTGGGAATTCTTGGAAATGGATATTATTGATAGCTTTTGTTACGATTGGTTATAGATATGCTCATTTGAGTGCTGTTAAATCGTCTTCTTCTGTTGCTTTGGCTTTATCTATGAAGAGGACTGCTGTGTTCTTTGCAACTGTAATTGGTGGTCGTATCTTTCATGAGCATGATTATAAGAAGAGAGTTATTGCTGCTTTAGTGATGGTTGCTGGTGCTATTTTGGTTATTGTTTGTTAGAAAGTATTATAAAAACCAATAATTTTATGATTTAAAAAAGTACAACATATAATTTAATCTATCATACCCCCTTAACATTATATATAATTCCTCGTATATAAAGTTTGTTGTCTCTACGATTTATCTCTTTAATTTGGAGTTGTAGTGTTATAAGTGGTTTCTGCACCGTGTTTTAATGTTTGGCCAACTTGGTCTTTATTAAAAAAATCCATAATTGAAGAACCAATGCCCCAGATTAGAATCCCTGCTAAAAAAATAATCCCCCCAATAATTAATAATGTGGGATTATTGGTTTCTCCTGCAACATAAATTCCAATAAGAATCAATACTGTACCAATTAAAACAATTATTGGGCCAACATCATTGAATACCTTACCAATGAAATACACAATAAAAATAAGAGCAACAGCTAAAATAAAATATAATCCCGCATTACTTTGACCTTGTCCTATTTTGTTCATAAAAAAAGAGAATCTCCGAAGCTATTTAAAATTTATGATATTATGTTTTATGGATGTGGATTCAATTTAGAAGGCGTTTAATTCACACCCATATCTTTTATTATTTTTGACATGTAACTATCGGGGAATTTTTCTAAAAAATATTCTTTATCTTTATCACTAAGTCGACTAGCCACTAATTTTGCATTATAATTTGTTAACATAAAATTAGTTTTTTCACTAAATTTTATAAATTCAGCGATTACATCAAAAAATCTATATTTTTTATCAAAATTATTAAGAGAGGTAATTATTTTTTCATATGGCATCTCCGGATGGGCAAACGTGTGTCTAACTTTCTTAAGAGTACCATCTTCATAAAAATCAGGAAAATTTATTTTTTTTATTATTTCAGGTGGTAGCGCTAGTTTTATTGATTCAAAGTAACCATACATCTCTATTAATATATATCTGTGTAAATGCTCGGCAGGACTTGCACGTGTTACTGTAATCCTTGTTTTAGAGGGTTTTAATTTAAATTCTATTCTATGTTTATGGACTAAGTTACACACTTTTAGGAGAAAGGAAATATTTTCGGATATTTTGGGGGGATTTGCAGACCTAATACATTCTTTTTTGGTCAAATATTTTTTTGCTAATTTTTTTCTTTTTGGTAGAGTATCAATAGTCATAAAAATAGGAAATCAAAATAACTTATAAGATTTATTAAATTTCAAAACTCTTTTAAATCCACATAAACAATGAAAATAGTATGAAAAAGAAACAATGGTTTACCTTAGCATGGCTCTGTATGGGCATGGGGATTTTCTTCATTTTAATTGATACAATGAATGGCTCATGCCTTTATTCAACTATACTTAGTTCAGGCCCAAACATCAGTGTATCAGATGTTCATTGCGTCATAAATTCAGAGATATATGAACCATTTATTTATTTCTCTTATGCCCTTTGGCTTATTTTTATAATAATGGGTGTTAAGGAGAAGAAAAAATGAATAAAAAGAAAGACATTAAAATGACTAAGAAAAATTGGCCAGTTTTTATTTTGACTATATTGGTATTTCTTTGGTTATTTGGATTCTTTGATGGAAACAGAGATGAAGATTATACCGATTGTGTTGATTGGTGTGTTGTAGATATGTATGAGTGTATGGCTATGTATATGAATTATAGTGTAAATATTAATGGAGAATATTGGACTAAAGAATCTTATCCTGATGAGTGTTACTGGGATTTAGACGGTTGTATTGATGATTGCAAATTAGATTAATTAAAATAAAAAATGGTTGTTTGGATAAGGGAAAATCAATGATTAAACTACCTATACATAATGGACCAGAAAAGGCATACAAAGGATTTGTTCAAGAGTCAGAAAAGAAGTTTATAGAAAGAATAAAACAACTTCCAAATGAAGAATTGCCACATGTAGAGGTAGGAATAAGAAAACTTTATTTTGAGACATATTATCTCTGTGCTTTAGGTTTTCATAATGCTACAATAGTTATGTGTGGGATTTTATGTGAAGCATTGCTGAAAGATTTGATATATGATAAAGAAAAGAAAGAAGCTCATGAAATTGGAGAAATTGGAGAAAAATCCGCTACATTGGGTAATGTCATAATATTTTGTTCTGATAAAAAATATATAGATCCAGATGAAGCTGGGTGGTTTAGAGAGATAAAAAATAATATACGAGATTTATATCAACATTCTAATGTAAAAAAGATTGTAAAAAAGACACTTGGAGGAGAACCAGTTTATTTGGAAAAAAGAATAGAGGGTCCAACAAAGATTGGCGCTGAGGAATTCTTAAAAAGGGTTAAAGAAGTTATAGGGCATTTTAAACCAGATGGCTTAGTTAGTGGAAAAAACATGAGACCTCTTTATGACTTAGAAAAGGGAAGAATTGATGAACAAAGATCTTTGCCTTTATTTTTAGAAGTAGATAAATTCTTGAGAGTTTTTGCTATTAAGCATTTCAAACAGGCTTAATTGTATTAGCAGGGCTTATTCGGATAGTATATTTATTACATTTGTAAGTTATATAAAAAGTATTTCTCAAAACGATTTTCTTGTAAATTTCAACCCTTTTGCTTTATCATAAATCCCTTTTCTGTCTTCTGGGATATTTTTCCCTTGAGACTTTTTCATGTAATTAATTACTTTTTTTCTTTTTTGAGCTATTGTTAGTTTTTTTGAAGTGCGAGGACCGCCAATGCATCCACCATCGCAAAATAAAACATCTAAGAATCTTACTTTTGGATCTGGATTATCTAAAAATTTCATAACTTTTTTTACACCATCGATTGATTTTACCTCATTCTTTTTTATTACATCTTTTAGATGTGCGGTTTTGGCTAGTCCCCCAGCTAAAGGATAGATTTTTGTGTAATCGTTATAGAATTTATTAAATAAGGGTTTCTTCTTGGGGATGTTTACTTTACTTAATTTATTTTTTTTAATTAAGTCATGAAGCTGCTCATAGTCTATAACATAATCAACATATTTTGTGCGAGAAACTTCTATTTTTTTATAATCGCAGGGAGATATAAATACTGTTTTGTGTTTAGGATGATATTTCTTACAAACTTTTGCTATAGCTATCATAGGACTATCTATTAAAGCTAAGTTTTTCTTATATTTTGGATATCTTTTTTTAATTAATTCAACAATTCCTGGACAAGGAGAAGCAATGAGTAATCTTTTTGATTTTGCTAATTGGGAATGATATTCTCTATTTACTAATTTGGCTCCAAAGGTTAATTCTGTTACTTTATCGAAGCCTAATTTTTTTAATTGAATAAGAATTTTTGGATATTGAAATTCTGCAACAAAACTTGGGGCAACTAAGGCAATCATTTTTTTGCTTTTTAGTTCTGTTGTAATCTTTTCTATATTATTTTTATCTGCCATTTTTTAGTTGTGGCCAATTTTCTTCTAAAGTTTTCCTTTTTTCTTTGTAAATAATTCCAATTGGAATTTTGCCTTTTTTAGAGTTATAATTCCATTTGTCTGCTAAAATTATGGCTTTTTTCATGTTACTGTTATTTACTTTGTAAGTGTATTTACTCAAATTGTTCATCTCTTTGTTAAATATTAAACAGGTTTGAATTATTTCTACGAATGCAAATCCTTTGTGTTTTATTGCTTGCTCTATAATCTTTGCTGTGTGATCAATATCTTTTGAGTCGCACCTAGCTATGAATGTTATTCCTGAGGAAAGTGCTAATTTTAAAGGGTTTAATGGAGTATTGAAATTTCCTAGTGGTTCTGATTTAGCTTTGAATCCTTGTTGTGAAGTTGGTGTTACTTGTCCTGTTGTTAAGGAGAATGATTGGTTGTCGTGAACTAATAAGGTCATATTTGAATTATATCTTCCTGCGCTTATGAAGTGTGATAAACCTTCTGAGTAGGTATCTCCATCTCCTGCGAAACCTATCACATTTAGTTTTGGATTACCTATTTTTATTCCTAACATGGTTGGAAGAACTCTTCCGTGTAGGCCGTAGATTCCACTGATGTTTAAGTAGTCGAATATTTTTGCGTGGCATCCAATTCCGGTTACCATAGTGAAGTTTTTTATTTTTGATTTTTTAATTGCTTTTTTCACAGAATTTAGAATCATGAAATTAGAGCATCCTGGGCACCAAGTTATTTCGTTTTTTGTATCTAGATTCATTTTAGTTTATTTCTTATCTCCTTTCTTAATTCGTCACATAAAAATGGGCGAGAATCGTATCTTAGAATTCTGTTTTTGATTTCTATTCCCGTTTTTTCTCTAATAATTCTTCCTAACTGTCCTGTAAGATTATTTTCAACTAAAACAACTTTTTTAGCTTTTTTTATCTCTTTTTTTATCTCGTTTGACATTGGCATTAAGTAGAGTATTTGTAAGAATTTGTAATCTGTGTTTTCAATTGCATCTAGGATTACTCCTTTTGTTGAACCCCAACCAATTATTAATTTTTTAGAAGTTCTTTTGCCGTAAATTTTAATCATTTCAAACTTTTTAGCTTCTGTTTTTATTTGTGAATATTTTTTTAATCTGTTTTCCTGATTTTTTTTAATTATTTTTGGATCTTCAGTTGTATTACCAAATTTATCATGTTCATAACTAGAAGCTTTTACAATAGATTTTCCTGGTAATTTTTTATTTGCTATTACTTTAAGAATTTTATTTGGTTTTTTATTTGTACTAAATTCTGATTCTGCTAAGTGTTTGTCTGATAATAATATACTTAAGCAGTTGAATTTATTTGTTAGGTAAAAAGCTTCGTTTGTTTTTTCAATTGCTTCTTTTGGGTCGCCAGGTGCGATTACAACTCTCGGAAATTCTCCGTGGCCTGCTCTTAAAGCAATATTTAGATCTGATTGTGTTGAATAAGTTGGAACTCCTGTTCCAGGGCCAGGTCTTGAAGATAGGTAAACTACTAGCGGAATTTCAGAGATCCCTTGAAAACTTAATCCTTCTGACATTAGATCGAAACCTCCACCTGAAGTTCCAATCATTGTATTTGCTCCTGCGAAAGAAGAGCCTAATGCTGCATTGACTACTGCTATTTCATTTTCTGGTTGAAAAACCATAAATTTGTTTTTTATTTGTTTTTCGGCCAATTCATTCATAACCCCTGTTGCAGGTGTCATTGGGTAAGCAAAGTATCTATTTATTTTAGAATTGATTGCTCCTTGTGCTACAGCTTGTGATCCACTTATAATTTTTATTTTGTTATTTTGTTTTTTTAAGTTGAATTTTACTTCTTGAGAATTGAAACCTTTTTCTGCTGCTTTTATAGATTCTGGGTTGTTTAATTCTTTTTTTATTTCTTTGATTAAGTATTTTTTTTCAATCCCTAAGATTTTTGTGAATGCTCCAGCTAATGCTATATTTAGATTTATTCCTAAATCTTTGAATTTTTCATAGCTTATGATTATCCCTTCTTTTTTTAATTCTTTTTTATGAATTTTTATTGTGTTTTTGTCCATTGCTAGAATAAAATCTACTTTGCTTTCATGACTACCAATTCTTGTGTTTGAAATTGATAATATGTTGAAATTATGCCCCCCTCTTATTAAGGAAGGGTAGTCTCTATAGTTGAAAGTGAAATGACCTTGTTTTATTAAGACGTCTGAGATTATTTGGGAAACTTTATTAATTCCTTGTCCTGCTTTTCCACCAATAAGAACACTCACCTTCATTTTAGTTAAATTTGAAATTGGGATTATATAAAATTATCGTATAGGAAATTATTTAAACTTGGGATTTGAGTTTTAACTTATGATTATATTAGTTGCTTTAGTTGCTGCGATTGTATTTCTTGTAATCTTTAATATCTGGATAAAAAGCAAAAAAACTGGTAATAAGTCTATGAATGATTTTTCTAAAAAGATTAGAGAGGGTTCTAAAACTTTTTTGAAGATAGAACATAACGTTTTGTGGATTCTGATTTTGGGGATTTCTTTAATTATCTTACTTTTTAGTTATGCTTTTGCCATAACTTTCTTTTTTGGTGCTTTGTTATCTCTGGTTATTGGTCGGGTTGGAATGGATGTTGCTACTAAAGCTAATGTTTTAACTGTGGTAGCTTCTAAGAAAAGTGTGCATTCTGGAATGAAAATTGCTTATCTTTCTGGTTTGAGGGTCAGTATTTTTGCTATGTTTTTTGGTTTAATTGCTATAATTATTTTACAGAGTTTATTTGGTGATCCTAAAATCTTGTATGGTTTTGCTTTTGGAGCATCCTTAGTTGCTTTGTTTATGAGAGTTGGGGGAGGAATATTTACTAAATCTGCTGATTTATCTGCAGATTTAACTGGTAAAATTGAGAAAGGTTTACCGGAAGATTCTCCGAAAAATCCCGCGGTTATAGCAGATTTAGTTGGAGATAATGTTGGAGATGTCGCAGGAATGTCTTCTGATTTATTTGAGAGTTATGTTGCTTCAATAATTGCTACAATGGTATTACTTAGTGCTCTTGGAATGAATATCTTTGTTCCATTAACTTTAGCTGCAATTGGAATAATTTCTTGTTTAGTTTCAATATTAGTTGTTCAGCAAAAAAGGATTTATTCAGTATTGGATTCTTTATTAGTTGCAGGAATTTTTATTTTGGGATTATCTTATCTATTTTTGAATAGTTTTTTTATGCCTATTTTATATGGATTAGTTGGTGGTGTATTAATTGGGTTTAGTGTATTTTACTTTACTTCTATTAAGTTTGCTCCAACAAAAAGAATTGCTAAAGCTGCTGAGAGTGGGGCGGCTTTGAATGTTTTGGCAGGGTTATCAAATGGATTATTATCGACTATTGTTCCTGTTATTGTTATTAGTTTGGTTATGGTGCTTTCTTATTATTTTCTTGGATTATTAGGAATTGCGATTTCTGCGGTTAGTATGTTAAGTATAACTGGGGTTGTGTTAGCTTCTACTATTTTTGGATCAATTACTGATAATGCTGCTGGGATTGCGGAGTTGTCTGGGAGTAAGAAGGCTAAGATTAATTCTTCTAAGTTGGATTCATTAGGGAATACTACTGCTGCTATTGGTAAGGGCTTTACGATTTCTTCTGCTGCTTTGACTGTTTTGACATTATTAGCTAGTTTTATTGTTATTGCTGAGATAAATGTTATTGATATTTTACAAATTGAGAATATGGCTGCTTTATTTATTGGAGGGTTTATTCCGTTTTTGTTTTCTTCTTTAGTTATTGGTGCGGTTGGTAGAACTTCTAGTAAAATTGTTGCAAATGTTCGTAGCCAGTTTAAGTCTGGGAAACTGGATTATAATGCCCCTATTGAGATTGCTACAAAGAATTCAATTCGGGAGATGTTAATCTCTGTTTTGATTGTTATTGTTTTGGTTTTTGCTGTTGGGAGTTTATTAGGTTCTGCTGTTTTGGGGAGTTTGATTGCTGGTGCGGTTGTTTCAGCTTTTTTATTGTCTATTTTTATGGCAAATGCTGGGGGTTCCTTGGATAATGCTAAGAAACTTATCGAAGAAACTCGGTATGGTTCTGTTGTTCATAAAGCGAGTGTTGTTGGTGATGGTGTGGGGGACAGTCTCAAGGATGCCGCTGGGCCTGCTTTAAATATTTTGATTAAATTGATAGCGATAATTTCGTTGTTGTTTGTGTTGTTGATGTAAATTGGTAAAATATGTAACAAAAAGAGGAAGTAAGTATTGGCCTACAAAGGAAATGAAAGAAGGGGCTTGGATTAGTTCTAAGAAAGTTTACTTTCAAGAACCTATAAAATTTTGGGAAGAACAAGCCAAAGAATTAGATTGGGATACTATGTGGAAATTGCCTTACAAAGAAAAATTACCTTATTTTAAATGGTTTGTTGGTGGAAAGTTAAATGCTTCTATGAATTGTTTAGATAGACATCTGGAAACTAGATTAAATAAGACTGCTTTGATCTGGGTGCCTGAACCTACTAAAGAAAAACCAATAAAAATAACATATAAAGAGTTACATGAAAAAGTAAACAAATTCGCAAATCTTCTAAAAAGATTAAAAGTTAAGAAAGGGGATGTAGTTTCTATTTATCTTCCAATGATTCCTGAAGTAATAATTTCTATGTTGGCTTGCTCAAGAATTGGTGCGATTCATTCTGTTGTTTTCTCTGCTTTTTCTGAAGAGGCTTTGCAATCTAGAATGAAGGATGGGAAATCTAAAGTTCTTATCACTGCGGATGGATATTTTAGAAAAGGGAAGAAAGTTGATTTGTTAAAAAAAGTTAAGAAAGCTGTTAAAGGAACTAAAGTTAAGAAAGTTATTGTTGTGCCTAGACTTGAGAAGAAAGTTCCTAAGGGATTTATTAATTATACTAAAGAGATAAGGAAGGAAAAATCTTTTTGTAAACCTAAAATTATGAAATCTGAAGATACTTTATTCATTTTGTATACTTCTGGTACTACTGGAAAACCAAAAGGAGTTATGCGTGATACTGGTGGATATTTGACTCAGGCTTCTACAACTAGTAAATTTAATTTTAATTTACATGAGAATGATATTATGTGGTGTACTGCAGATGTAGGTTGGATTACAGGGCATACATACTCTTGTTATGGACCTTTGTCTTTGGGAGCGACTTTGTTAATCTATGAAGGTTCGCCGGATTTTCCTAATTTTGGAAGATGGTGGAAGATTATACAGGAGAATAAAGTTAATGTGTTTTATACTGCTCCCACTGCTATTAGGTTGTTTATGAAATTTGGAGAGAAATATTTGAAGAAGTATAATTTAAACTCTTTGAAAATTTTGGGTACTGTAGGTGAACCTATAGATGAAGATGCTTGGAATTGGTACTTTAAGAAAATTGGTAAGTCTAAGTTACCTTTGATTGATACTTGGTGGCAGACTGAAACTGGTGCTAATGTTATAAATTCTTTGCCTGGTGTTGGACCTTTTATTCCTAGTTATGCTGGAAAACCTTTTCCTGGAATAAAGATGGCAATTGTAAATGGGAAAGGGAATAAAGTTAGGGTTGGAAAGCCTGGGCACCTTGTGCAGTTATCTCCTTTTGCTCCGGGAATGTTGCAGGGGGTTTTTAGAAATAAGAAAAGATACAAAGAAACTTACTGGTCTAAATTTAAAAATAAATATGATACTTCGGATGGGGCGTTTATGGATAAGGATGGGAATATTAGATTGACTGGTCGAATAGATGATGTGATAAAAGTTGCAGGACATAGATTATCAACTGCAGAAATGGAAAACGCATTGGATGATGATGATTGTGTGAATGAAGCTGCAATTGTTTCTGTTCCTGATAAGATTCGTGGAGAAGTCCCAGTTGCTTTTGTTGTTTTGGAGAAGGGAAAGCCTTCGGATGTTTTGAAGAAGAAGTTAGTGAATGATGTTAGAGTTCGTATAGGACCGATTGCGTCTCTTAAGGAAATTTATTTTGTTGATGATTTACCTAAAACTAGATCTGGGAAGATTATGCGTAGGATTTTGAAAAGTTTGTTGATTGGGGAAAAAATAAAAAGCACTACGACTCTTGTTAATCCTGAGTGTGTTAAGAAGATTGAAGATGGGTTATGATTTACCAGGGAATAGGTAATTTCCACCTTTTAGCTTTGATTTCAAATTCTTGTCTTTCCCTATTATTCTTTAATCCTTTCTTTCCTTGTTCTAACCAGCCATAAGATATTGCAAGTTTAACTGCATTTTCTGGTTGATTATTTATTAGGGCACCAATTAAAGGATCTTCTAAACCTGTTAATCCTCTTGCGTTTATTTTGTAATCTTCAAATGATTCCCATGTTAGAGGAACCCATTTAGCAACTATTTCATTTCCGATTACATCTGCGTATGATCTAATTTCTTGTTGTGCATGTGGATCCATCCTTAAATCTAAAAAATGTAGTAAATTATGTAGATCCATCTTCCAATAGGCTTCGGTGTAGGTGCATAATGGAATATCTTTTCTTGCTTGTTCTCTTGCTACTCCTTTAGCTATTCTCCCTTCGTAGGTTGCTTTAGCATATTCTTGAAAAATTTCTTCTTCTTGTGTTAATTTTTTACCTATTTCTGGATCTAGAACTCCTTCACTACCTTGTTTGTTTCCTGTTCCTTGGATTCTCCATTCATTTGGATCTGTTTTTTGAGCAGTATTGGTGACTATTGAATAACGTGAGCTAATTTCGTTTACTGAAGCTGTTCTATGGCGTATCCATTGTCTCCATGCGTCCATTGGTACTTTGACATGGAGTTTTAGTTCTGCCATTTCAAAAGGAGTTGTGTGATTGTTTCTTAAGAGATATCTAATTAATCCTCTATCTTCTGAGACTTTTTTTGTTCCTGCCCCATATGAAACTCTTGCTGCTTGAACTATTGATTGATCATTTCCCATATAGTCTATTACCCTAATAAATCCATCATCTAGGACTGGGAAAGTTTCTCCTAGTATTGCTTCTAATTCTGGTGATGTTGCTCTTTGTATTTTAGACATTATGTATTCCTCATTAACCAATTTAGGTGAGGTCTTATGTCTCTGAAAACCTCTTCTGAATCTTGATTTGCGTTTATTCTTATTATAGTTTCAGTGGGATAAACTCCAAACGGTTCTCTTGCTCTGTTTAATTTTGCTAGGTAATTATCTATATCTTGGAAATTTTGATTTAATCTTTCTAAAAATCCTTCAGTTTCGAATTTTTCTCTTTCTTCGGGATTTGATCTTTCTAAAAGCACTCCTGTTGGGGCATTTAGTAAGAATGTTAAATCTGGAACTATAGACTCCATATTTGCTTTAACTATTTCTTCTATAGGCATTCCTTGTGCGTGCATATATGCAAAAGATGAACAATGATATGCATATAATATTACACTGGTTTGTTCTTGTAGAGTTATATCTTTTATATATTGAATCCGCTTTTTTCTGTCTTTAGATTCTAGGCTAGCCCAAGGTTCGGAGGGAGAATATATATCATTTCCAGTTAAAAAATTTAGATAATCTTTAATAATGCTTGTTTGAATATTTTTTCCTGCTTTAGGTGGGCCGTCTATAGCGATAACTATACCTTTTTTTTGTGTAGGAAACATTGGAAAAGAGAATACTAGTTTGTTTATAATTATTTATTTTGTATAATATTTACTATTACTCTTCTATTTTTTGGGCCATCAAAGTCTGCTAACATACAATTTTGCCAGGTTCCTAGTTGTAATTTGTTATCTTTTATTGGTATTGTTTGTGAAGGACCTATAATTGAGGCTTTTATGTGTGCTGCTGCGTTATTGTCTATTTTGTCATGTCTCCACTTTCCTTGAGGGATTAAGTTATCTAATGCTTCTAAGATATCATCACAAATATTTGGATCATAATTTTCGTTTATTATTATTGCTGCTGTTGCGTGTGGTGTGTAAATTATTAGGATACCCTTTTTTGTTTGTGATTCTTTTAGAATTTGCTTTATTTGTGCTGTTATATCTATTATTTCTTGTTTTTTTGTAGATTTTACTTGGAATTCCATATCTTTGTTTTGTTGTAAAGTTTTATAAAGGTTTTATTTTAGAGAGATTTATGAAAGATAAAATAACTAAAGGAAAGGTTGAGAAGTATTTTTCAATTAGTGAAGAAGCTTTTGAAATGGCTAAGAAGAATATTGGAAAGGATAAAGTTCTTGCTGAAGATTTTTTAAATATGATTTCTTGTTATATTTCTGATGCTAAGCATTTTTATTCTAAGGGCGATTTGATTAATGCTTTTGCAGCTTTAAATTATGCACATGGTTGGTTAGATGCTGGTGCTAGAAGTAAAATATTTTTAGTTAAGGATAGTAGATTGTTTACTGTTGATTAGACTTTCTTTCTAATTCATTTGGAGATATATTATTTTCTTTTGGTTTTTTTGTATAAATATCATACCCTGCTTTGAGTATAAGGATTGGAAGAATACTGCACCATCCAATCTCTGATGCAGTTTCTAATCCTTTCATAACATAATTGCCTATATCTGATAAAGTATGATAATCCATAATGATTGAAAAATTCTTTTGTTTATAATATTTTCTCTTAATTAGAATTATCTTCTTAAACTAGCTTGAACAAATAGTTCTGAACTTGTGTGTCCTGTAAATTCTTTACTATGGGGTTCATCTAATTCACTCATGTTTTCTAGGGTTTGTGGTATCCTGTTAATTTTGGTTTTTGCACCGAATAGACTTAAATCATAAATTGTTGCATCTTTTACTGCGGTTCTTACCCCCATGTATGGGCCTTTTTCACTAAAAGTAAACTGATGACTTGGTGTCATTCTTCCTGCTTCTTGAACAGTTAGTGTTACATCATCTTTGTAAAAACCTAAACTTGCTGAACGAATTCCGTTATTATCTCGGATGTTATCTGTTAGGTAGCCTAAAATATCAATTCTTAAGATTTCATTTTTTTTTGGTAATACTACTTGATAAGTTAGTCCATTATGTGTTATTGTGCTATCTGTTGCTCCGGATTCAAGATTTTCTACAACTTGATGTGCTGCGTTGACATAAGGTGTTACTCTTGGATTTGGTACACTACTTTTTTGAGTAGTACATCCTGCTAAAAGTAACCCCCCTGTAAAATATAATGTTTTTTTTAAACTAATCATTTTTCTAGCTTTTATTTTTGTTTTTCCTTTATAAATCTTTCTATTGTGTTTACTTGTAAGTGGTTATTTTTTGTTAGTAAGCTTTAAATATTGCTTTATTAAATTTATTAGTATGAAAAAAGTGGTGATAAGTTTAGGTGGTTCTATTATTGTTCCTGATAAAGTGGATTATAGTTATTTGAAGAAATTTGCTAAATTTATTAAAAAGTTTTCTCGTAAGAATAAAATTGTTATTGTTACTGGTGGTGGAAGTACTGCTAGGAAATATATTGAAGGTTTGAGACATGTTGGTTCTAAACAAGAAATTTTGAGTATTGTTGGTATTGCGACTACTAGATTAAATGCTAGGTTGGTTAGTGGGGTGTTTGGAATGAAAGAAACTATCCCTGAAACTTTACATGGTGTTAAAAGTGCTTTGCATTTGAGAAAATTAGTTGTGTGTGGTGCTTTAGGAATGCAAAAGAATATGACTTCGGATGGTAATGCTGCTGAAGTTGCTGAGATGATAAAAGCAGATTATTTAATTAATATGACTAATGTTGATGGTTTGTATACTTCTAATCCTAAAATAAGTAAAAATGCTAAATTTATTCCTTCTGTTAGTTTTAAAGATTTTATGTTACGGGTTAATAAGATTAAGTTTAAGGCGGGGCAACATTTTGTTTTAGATCAATCTGCTGCTAAGATAATTAATCGTTCTAAAATTAAAACTTATATTGTTTCTAATGATTTGAAGAATTTAGATAGTTTGTTAAAAGGGAAAGATTTTGTTGGGACTTTGATTAGTTAGGTTTATATAGTGTAATAGAGTTATATTTTATATGTTACTTATAAATACAGAAAATATACCTGGTAAAAAATATGAAGTTTTGGGTATAGTACAGGGAAATACAGTAAAAGCTAGAAACTTTTTTGCAGATTTTGGTGCAAGTTTGAAGACTATTATTGGTGGAGAGATTGGAGTCTATACTAAAGCAATAAGAGATGCAAGAAAACAAGCTGTTCAAAGAATGATTGAAGAAGCTAATGCACTTGGTGCCGATGCAAT
Organism: archaeon; assembly: GCA_021107835.1. Classification (GTDB taxonomy): domain Archaea; phylum Nanobdellota; class Nanobdellia; order SCGC-AAA011-G17; family PNOQ01; genus JABJPM01. Next base: position 9,570 of record JAIOSD010000020.1, on the reverse strand, counting down.
TGTGAATATAAGATATCAAACTGCAGATATTATGAAGGGTGCTGCTGAAGTTTTGGTTTATGGTACTGCAGTAAAATATGCCCAATAAGTTTTTAAACTTCTTTTTTAATTTATTTTTATGAAAGTTGTTTGTGTTAGTGGTTCAGTAGGTAGTGGTAAGACCACTTTGAGTAAGAAATTGAGCAAAGCTTTGAATTATGAGTATGTTGAGGTTATTAAATTAATAAAAGAAAATAATTTATCTTCTGGTTATGATAAAGAAAATCAGTGTGAGATTGTTGATGTAAAAAAATTAAACAAGTTTTTAATTGAGTTTATTGAAAGTTCTAAAAAGAATTTAATTATTGATTCTCACCTAAGTCATTATTTACCTAGGAAATATGTTGATGTGTGTATTGTTACAACTTGTGAGATTGGTGAGTTAAGAGAGAGATTAAAGAAACGAGGATATAATGCTAATAAGATAAAAGATAATGTCGAGGCAGAAATATTTGATACTGTTGTTATTGAAGCTAAAGGGGAAAAACATAATTTATTGGTTGTTGATACTACTGAAGGCTATAAATTGAAAGATATCGTTAAGTTTATTAATAATATATAGTTTTGATTTACTAAAGCTTTATTAATTTAATCCAATTCAAAAAAAGATGGCTTTAGAAGAAAAAAGTTTTGAATGGGATGATCTAGTCCTTGCATCCTTAGAAGAGTTATGGAACTCCCAAAAAACTGCTTTATCTGATGATCAAAAAGATAGGATTGGACTTGCTTATTTGGAGTATGTTTTAAGAATTGATGATCCCACTATCAAAGAATTTCTTGATGGGGTTCCAGATGCATATCAGAATGTGGGGAATAGACAATCAGATCTTTCTAAAAATGAAATAGATTATGATGTTTTTTGGACAAGAGTTGGAGAAATTTGTGCCAATAATCAATATTCGCTTACACAAACAAGACAGTTGATAGATTCTAGAGATCCTTGGGCTATTATAAATATGATGGGGGAGATATCACGGGAGAGATCACATTATCCTCATAAAAATTCTAGAGTTATTCAAAAAATAAGAGTAAATGCTCATGTGTACAAGTAGTTAATTTTATTAATGGTGGTTGATGTTTATTCCTATGAGAATCTTAATCGTTCCTATTTTGTTAATTTTATTTAGTTTTAGTGTTTCTGCTACTTCTAGTTTAGACTCTTTGACATTAAATTCTAATTATGAATCTATTGGTGTGCGTGTGGATTATTCTGGAGATCCATTAGAGAGTATTCAATTAGAATTTAAAGAAAGCTCTTCTTCTATTTGGAAACAAGGTCATGATTTGTATGTTCATGATTCTAACTCTGCTTATGGGAGTGTTTTTTATTTAGAAGAGAATACAGATTATGATGTAAGAGTTAGTGTTGATGGTAGTTATTTAATAAGTCAAGTAAAAACATTAAACAGTGATATAAATTATGGGGGAAATGATTATTATGTTTCTGTAAATGGGGATGATACTAATTCTGGATTAAATGTTGGTGATTCTTTTAGGACAATTCAACGAGCTTCTAATGTTGCACAAGCTGGAGATGTTGTTCATGTTTATCCAGGCATCTATTATGAAACTGTCGATTTTTCTGTTTCTGGAAGTGATAATAATTATATTGTTTTTAAGGCAGAAGATGACGTTTTTGTAAGAGGCAGTATTGAAAGTTTTGAAACTATTGGGGGAACTGATGACTGGATTTACGATTCTGGTTCAGATTCTTATAGAGCATATATCGGATTTAGGACATATCATGTTGCTTTTGATGAGGATACGAGATTGTTTAATTATAATCAACAATATTACTCTCAGCATTATACTTTTGATGAGTTTTCTAATGGTGTTTTAGAGAGTGATGGGGTTTTTGGAGGTTATTATTCTAATGACAATGGTTGGTTGTATGTAAAATTGCCAGATGGTTCGGATCCAGATTCTCATGAGATGCATGTTGCTGGAAGATATAATGGGTTTAATTTAAATGGGGTTTCTAATATTATTCTAGACGGATTTAATTTAGGCTTCTTTGGCAGAAGTTCTGGTGATGAAGCAATTTTAATTGAAGACTCTAATAATATAATTATACAAAATAATATTTTACATAATACTAGATATGGGGTTAGTGTTGTTGGAGAAGCCTATAATAATCTAATCCAAAATAATGAGTTTTATGATACTTCTATTTTTGAATGGGCTTGGGAAAGAAATAAAGCCCATGATACCGAAGGGTGTGCAGTTAGTTTGAAAGGTCGCGGAGGAAATTCTGTTAGAGATAATGAGATTCATGGAAATATGAATGGGGTTTGTGCTTCTATTTGGGGTGATTTAAATAATATTAATTTAAATTATAATGTTGAGGTTTATAGAAATATTTTTTATGATATAAAGGATGATGGAGTTGAACCTGAAGGTGCAACGGTTAATTTTAGGATAATTTCAAATGAATTTAGAACCACTCACAACCCTTTGTCTTTTGTGCCTATAAATGTTGGTCCGGTATATGCAATCAGAAATCAAATTTTTGCTCCAACTACTGAAAAATATACCGGCAATTTCTATAAAGTTGGAGGATATGCCGGAAGGGTTTATTTATATCATAATACTGCAGTAAGATTTGACGGAAACAATGGATTTGGCCCTACTGAAATCTTTGGTTCTGGTAATTTTGGGAACTTGGTTTTGAGAAATAATATTGGATATAGTGATAGATATGTTTTTGAAAGTTATTCTGGTTATGATCCCGTAAATAATGATTGGGATTATAATTGTCTTTTTACTACTAGATCTTATTCCTGGATTAAATGGGGTGGGAATAATTATCTTACTCCTTCTGAATTTTATTCTGCTACGGGTAATGAAGAACATGGGATTAAACTAAATCCATTGTTTGAAAATGTTGGATCTTTTGATATTCAGTTGGATTCTGGAAGTCCTTGTGTTGATAGTGGTGTTTTAATTCCAAACATAAATGATTATTCTGTTGGTGATGGTCCTGATATGGGTGCTTTGGAGTTTGGAGAAAGTTTTTGTGGAGATTTGGTTGTTGATGTTGATGAAGAGTGTGATGGTTTTAATTTAGATGGAAAAACTTGTTTAGATTATGGATATATTTCTGGTGATTTGGATTGTGTTGATTGTGAGTTTGATTTTTCTGATTGTAATTCTAGAATGGGGAAGATTAAAATAAGGCCAGTAAGGTTGGCACCTTTTATTAATCCTTTTTATCTTTTTTTAGATATATTGAATTTATTTTAAATGGGGTATCTTTTTAAACATAAATTTTTAGTTTATTACTTATGAAACAACTAACTTTTGTTCAGGATAAAGAAATTGAAAAGAAGTTAGAGATTGAGACTGAATTAGTTAGTGTGATTGATGTTCCTTTGAATAAATTTAGAAATGAGATTCAAAAATCTAAAGGTTTAATTATTGTTCAAGGAGGAGATTTGAAACTAAATAGACTTGCTGTTGAAACTAAAAAAGTTGATATTTTATTAAGTCCTGAAAAAAATGATAAGAAAGATTTTATGTTTTTTAGAAATTCTGGATTAAATCAAGTGCTTTGTAAGTTGGCGGCTAAGAATAATGTTGCGATTGGTTTTAATTTTTCTAGTTTGTTGAATAGTGTTTGTAAAGAGAGATCTAAGATTTTAGGTAGAATGAGGCAAAATTATAGATTTTGTAAGAAATTTAAAGTGAGAATGGTTTTTTCTACATTTGCTAAGGATAAATATGAGTTGAGAAGTGAAGATTTGATGAAGGTTTTTGGTCGGGTTTTGGGAAAGCTTTAAATAGATTGTTTGTATATTTATTAGATAATGGATGAAGTCATTAAAATTAATTTTGTAAGGTCTATGCTAGTATTAAAGATAAGAGATACATATAAAGCACCATATCATAAAAATAAATATTTAAATATAAAAAAGAAAGATTGTGAAGGTTTGATTGTTTTTAAGAGATTTATGCATCAATTTACTGGAAACTGGAGTGCTGGGAGTTATGATATTCAATTTGTTATAAGAGAAGCGGAATATATGCGGGCACCAATTTATTATACTTTTTGTAGAATTGATATTCGGGATGGAAAAGTTGTGAAGGTTTGGAAAAACTCTCCTTATACAAGAAAAACATATCCGATTTGGGAAATTTTTGATGAGTATAAAAAGAAAAAACCAAAGAAAAAAGTAGTTAAGAAGAAACCTAAAAAGAAGTTAGTTAAGAAGAAGATTGTGAAAAAGAAAATTACTAAGAAAAAATAATTATTTAAAATTTGTTCTATCTGTTGAAGTTAAAGTTACTGTTTCTTTTGAAGTTTTACAGTCACTGCATTTGCAGATGTATAAATCATTTTCTTTGTATGATTCTGAAGTTGAGCAGCTATCTATATTTACACATGCCTTTGCACATTCTGAGTGCAATACACCGAGATTTGTTGGAAGTTTTACATCTTGATTTTCCATTGGTGAATATTGTGGTTGATTAATATCTATGTTTGGTGTAAATATTGCAACTAGTGCAGCTAAAATTAAGACCCCGTATAGAATGTTTATTTTTGTTATTTTAAACCACCTAGTTTTGTTTTGGTTCTTTTTTATTTAAATGTTTTTATTTGTAGATATATTTAAATACTTCTCTTTTATTTATAAGTGTATGAAGAAAGGGGTATTGTTTTTAGTTTTAGTATTATTTTTTGTCAACTGTGTTTATGGTGATTTGCCTCCTGGATTTGAGCAATCTATAAGAGATAGTGCTGGTGCGACTGTTTCTCCTCCAGGTTCTAGAACTTGTGGAGATATTACTCATCCAAACTGCGTTGAAGTTAGTTCTTGTGGGTTTTATAATTATCCAAGTGGTGCTTATTTATTATTAACACAAGATCTTTCTGATACAATGTCCTGTATTTTTTTAGGGGGAGATGTTACTTTAGATTTGAATGGTTATACAATAACTTATCAAGATGCAAATTATCCTATGATTCCAAATTATGATTTTGAGGGTTGGACCGGTGGAGTTCCAGATTACTGGGATGTTTCTTTAGCACCTAGTATTGAGCAAAGAGATCAGGATGATATTAGGATAGTTGAAGGGAACAATGCGTTTATGGCGGGTGGAGAAACAATAGTTTCTGATTGGGTTTATTTACCTGTTGCTAATAGGCACTATAGGGGGATGATAGTTTTTAGAGCTGGTGCAGATGCTAATGGTCCAACTATTCAAGTGGAAAGTGAACAAAATGGAATTGTTTGTACTTTACAATCTCCTAATGATTCTTATGGGGAAGGAAGAACTGCTTTTTGCGATTTTGATGATCAGCCAGTTGGAAATTATAGATTAAGAGTTACCACAGTTTCTAGTACTTATTTAGATCTTGCGGGGATTGTTCCAGCACATGATTTGGGTATTGGTTCTATAAGGATCTATGCTGAAGGAGGATGTAATTCTTATACAGGGGTTAGTACTTGTCATGCCCCGGATTATCTTGGCCAATCTGGTGTTATAGCTCCCGATGTAATAATAAAAGATGGATATATTACTTCTGGCGCTTTTAGTCATAATTCTCGTGGATTTAGATTCTCTGATTTATTAGGGGGGACGGTGCATGTTGAAAATGTTCGAGTAGATGAATCAGGTATTGATTCTAAAACCGCCCATATAACATCATCAGGGAGTATTTCTTATTCTACATTTTATAATTATCAACCATGGATAACCACAAGACAAAGTTTAAGTCATTGTAGCATTTCTATTGGTAATGGTGATTTTCATCATAATTATGCGGAAGGGGGCCAAGGAGTTATTAATGTTGGTGGAGATGGAGCTAGAATTCATGATAATGTTTTAAGAAATGATCAAGCAGTTACAAATCACTATACCATTATGATGGGGGGGCATATTGGCAGTGCCGAGATATATAACAATGTCTTTGATCCAATAAGAGGTAGCGGAATTTTACTTTTTAAAGCAGATAATAATTTAGTTTATAATAATGTCTTTTATAGTGAAGCTCAACCTTGTAATCCAGAATATAATAATGAAGATTACTCTACCAATGCTATAAGGATTAACGACTATTATGAGAATGTAGGGGTTAATAATGAGATATATAATAATCTTTTTTATCTTTCAGGGGAGTATTATTATGATAGTGCACATCCATTATGTAGACCTTTAAGTTCTGGTATTTTCCATAGTAATAGCGGGGATGGTACCTCCGTTCATGATAACGATTTTTATCTAACTAAAAAAAATGATAATGATTTATTATATGTTTATGGTTTGTATATTGGTGGAATGGCATATAATAACCCAGTGAATAATCGGGTTTTCTATAACAATTATTTTGAAGCTAATGATGAAGCTGTTTGGATAAGTAGTTTTTATGGTAGTAGTACTGACATGTGGATTGAAAATAACACTTTTGTTAGTGTACCTAATATTTATTATACCCCCAGTTACCCTGATGCAGCAATCCAAATTGGGTATTATGATCATTTAGCTAGCAATATTAGGTTGATTAATAATAAATTTCTAGGGGGATTTAATTCTGATTCTTATCAGTTTAGAGCTACAGAATCTATTGCTGCTTATGATTTAACCAAAATTAATTATTTGAATGTTAATGTTTTGGATGATAACCAAAATCCGATTACTAATGCCTTTGTCAGGGCAGTTCCACAAGGAAGTGGTTCTGAAATAAATGGATATACGGATAGTATTGGTTATGTTAGATTAGATTTAGTGGAATATACTGAGAGTGGTGATTCTAGGCCTAGTGGAGTACATAATAGAGTTATGGATGCGCCTTATGATATTTATGTTAGTTCTACTTATTATACACAAGTAAATGCTAATAATGAAGAAACGATAAATATTGTGGGTTCTGAAGTTACTGAAATCTGTGGCGATGGTATAATACAAACCCCAAATGATGCGGGTATTAATGAGGTTTGTGACGGAACTAATTTTAATGGAGTTACTTGTGCTAATTATGGTTATAGTGCTGGAAGTTTATCATGTATTAATAATTGCCAGACAATTAATTCAGATAATTGTTATGATGAACCTGATTGTACTTTTACTTCTGCTAGTTGGAGTGATTCTGAAGTTGAAGAAGGAATTCAAGTTAGCTTAACTATTAATGGGGCAAATTGTGAGGGGGAAACAATTAGTTTAGAATTATATGAAGTTGATGATTGGTTAGTATTTACTGATTATGATTTAGTTAGTGGTACTAGTTTTCCAACTGAAGCTACTTTTAGTGGTAATCAAATAAATCTTAATTGGGTTACTAAATGGGTTGAAGATAGTGGTGGTGTTGATTCAGATCCTGAATATGTTTTTAGAGCTATCTTTGGTGAAGAAACAATAGAACCTAGCGATTATTTGAAAGTTACTCTTCCTTCTACTGGAGAGCCCCATGTTGATAGTGTTTCTAATTCTGGTGTTTTGAGTGATGGTGGAATTTTTAGTATTAGTGGGGGTGATTTTGGAGTTAAGAGTCCTGTTGGGCCATTATCCTGGGATAATTTTGAAGGTCATTCTGATGGTCAAGTTATTAAAGGCGTTTCTCCAGTTGTAGGTTTTACTTGGACATCGGGGACTACAACATCTATTGAACCCTATGTTAAGGATATGTCTAGTTTACCCATAGATGCTCCTTCTGGTTCTAAAACTGTGGTTGTTGATTGGAATGATAATACACAGTCTTATTTTGGATGGGGGAGTGAAGGGCCTTATGATGAAATCTATTTTAATTTTAAGAGATATCTTGATGTTGCAGATCCAAATATATTACCAATAAATCATAAAGTTTGTTATGTATTTGGTAACGGTCAATGTACAAATGGTGCTTATCAATGTCCAACAGCTATGATCGGCGCTATTATGCCCACAAGACCAAATTGGCAGTCAGCTATTCAAAATAATCCCACTACAAACTTTGATTGGGTTGGATCTGGAGATTCTTTTTCTGAAACTTCAAATGTTTGGAATAAAATGGAACAATATGCTAAAACTGAAAGTGTTATTTCTGCTGATGATGGAGCGATTTCTACCTGGTTTGATGGAAAGAGAGTTGTTCATGAAGAATATATTAATCTCCAAGATGTTGATGGGAAATTCAGAGCAATAGATATTGGTAATATGTACCAAGGATTTGGTGCGCAAAGTTATGTGAGGACTTACTTTGATGACGTTTATGTTGATAATACTTGGGCAAGAGTAGAAATCTGTGATGTTTCTTCTTGGAGTCAAAAAGAAAGTAATGGTGCACATTGTGAGATACAAATACCACACACAACGTGGGATGGTTCAACTATAGAATTCACAGTAAATCAAGGAAGTTTTTCTTTAGGTGAAGATGCATATTTATTTGTTATAGATGAAAACGGGGTAGCAAGTAATGGTTATCCTGTAAGCTTTGATGGGGTTGCTCCTGAATGTGGAGATGGGGTTAGAGAAGGTGGTGAACAGTGTGATGCTGGAGTTGATTTAATATTTGGAACTAGCGATGATGATATTGGAATTGCTACTTGTGTTAGTGAAGGATTTGACAGTGGAGATTTAGCTTGTGAGTCTGGTTGTACTACTTTTGATACTTCTGGATGTACTGAATGTGATAGTTCTTCAGATTGTGATGATGATAATATTTGTACAAATGATGTTTGTAATCTAGAAGGTGTTTGTGAATATACTAATAATACAATCCCTTGTGATGATGGAGATGATTGTACTGAAAATGATATTTGTTCTGCAGGGAGTTGTATTCCAGGAACAGAAATAACGTCTTGTATAAATGGTGATGGTTGTTGTCCTAGTGGTTGTACTATTGATAATGATAATGATTGTACTCCTGTATCACCTGATGATGCGGTTTTATACTTACCTTTAGATTCTGATTATAATGATCATTCTGATAGTGCTTTAAGTGTTAGTTGTGTTAGTTGTCCAACACAAACTTTGGGACAGATTGATGGAGCTTATTCTTTTGATGGAGTTGATAATTATCTAGACTTTGAAGATAGTTTGAATGGTTTAACACTTCCAGTAACTTTGGCAGCTTGGGTTAATTTAGCTGATTTGGATAGTGTTCATCCAATTATACGAACAGATGATAGTACTAACTATGCTGGATATTTTATGTTTATAACTCCTGTTGCAGATTCTGGTGGGAAAATTTATGCTGGCTTTGGAGATGATGGTGGTGATACTTCCACCTTTAGAAGGATTGTAAAGTCTGATGGGGGAATACTTAATGTTGGTGAGTGGGCTCATATTGCTGCGGTTATTTCAGGTGTTGATGATATATTACTTTATTTAGATGGGGATTTGATAACAACTAGTTATGATGGTTCTGCTGGTTCTCCTGTTGCTACTTCTGATCATTTAGTTGTTGGTAGGAGAAGTATTTCTTCTGGTTCTAACTTTGCTGGTTCTTTGGATGAGGTTCGAATTTATGATCGTGCTTTGTTAGAAAGTGAGATAGAAGAAATAATGGTTGGTGAAAGTTCTAGCACTTGTACTGATGGTGATTCTGATGGTTAT
>JAIOSD010000022.1 GCA_021107835.1 archaeon | reverse complement strand
GATGCCTTAAAAGGATCTGATATGAGCTTTATCACTTGCGGTCTTGGTGGGGGAACTGGTACTGGTGGTGCCCCTGTTGTGGCAGACATTGCTAAAAAGTTGGGAATTTTGACGGTAGGTATTGTTACATTGCCTTTTGAGATGGAAGGACACAGAAGATATGAAAATGCTGTTCTTGGGTTAGAGAAATTAGAAAGTATTGTTGATACATTAATTGTTATACCAAATGATAAATTATTGGAATTGGCTCCTGATTTGCCATTGCATACTGCTTTCAAAGTTGCAGATGAAATATTAACTAATGCGGTTAAAGGAATTGCTGAATTGGTTACAAAAGAGGGTTTGGTTAACTTAGATTTTGCAGATATTAGAACTGTAATGGGAAAAGGTGGAGTTGCTATGATTGGTGTTGGTGAATCTGACAGTGAGAATAGGGCATTAGAAGCTGTTGACAAAGCAGTAAATAATCCTTTATTAGATGTTGATATTACTGGAGCAAATGGTGCACTTATTAATGTTTGTGGGGGATCAGATATGACCTTGGAAGAGGCTAAGAGTGTTGTTGAATCTGTATCTGAAAAACTTGATGAAGATGCAAGGATTATCTGGGGAGCACAAGTTATGGAAGATTTAGAGAAAACTCTTAGAGTTATGTTAATTGTAACAGGGGTTAATAGTCCTCAAATATTTGGTCCAAGAAGAGTTAACAAAGAAGCTCAAAAGAAAGAGATTGAAGATGAGCTTGGAATTGAGTTTATTGGATAAATTCCTTTTTCTTTTTTAATTTATTATTTTAGCTTACGACATATGTCTATGGCTTGCACAACTTTTTTAATTTAGAAAGACTTATAAACAATATATTTTCCTCAACTATGTTATTTTTAGAGATTAACGAACTAAAATGGAGTTTGAAAACCAACAGAAAAGAACTGTATTTTCGAGGCTTAGAAGCTTTACATTACAGTGTAAGAGGGTATTCCAAGTAACTAAGAAACCTACAAAAGAAGAATTGAGAGTTATCGTCAAGGTTACAGGAATTGGAATTGCTTTAATAGGAGCGATTGGATTTATAATCCATTTGGTATGGAATTTATTTTAAAATGGAATCGCATATATTTACATTAAGGACAACTGCAAACAGGGAAGACCAAGTTTTGGATTTTGTTTCTGCGAATGTAGATAAAAAAGGATTGGCAGTATTTAGTTTATTTAGACCACATGGTTTGAGAGGATATGTCTTTATTGAAGCAAGAGCTAGGGCAGATGCGGAAGAAGCTTCTATGGGTGTGCCTTATGCAAGAGGGATATTGTCTGGAGAAGTAGAATATTCTGAAGTAGAACATATGTTAGAGCAAGCAAAAATTGTTGTGGATATAAGAAAAAATGATATTGTTGAAATAATTGCTGGACCATTTAAACGTGAAAAAGCTAGAGTAGTGAGGGTAGATGAAGCAAAGGAAGATGTTGTTGTTGAATTGTTAGAAGCAGCAGTGCCAATACCAATTACTGTTAAATTAGATTCTGTTAAAGTTATAAGAAGAGATGAGGAAGAAGAAAATGAGTAAAGAAAAAGTTGAAGTTATGGTTGAAGGTGGAAAAGCTAGCGCTGGACCAGCAATGGGTCAGGCTTTTGGACCACTTGGGGTTAATATTCAAGAAATTTTAGAAGAAATAAATAAGAAAACTGCTGATTTTAAAGGAATGAAAGTTCCTGTAACAGTTACTGTTGAAACAGATGATAAATCTTTTGCGCTGGAAATTGGAACTCCGCCAGTTTCTGAACTTATTAAAAAAGAAATTGGATTGCAAAAAGGTTCTGGATTGCAAAAGCTAAAAAAATCTGGGAATGTTGCAATGGAGCAAATAATTAAAGTTGCTAGAATGAAAATGGATTCTATGCTCGTTAAGGATTTGAAAGCTTCTGTTAAATCTATTATTGGAAGCTGTGGCACTCTTGGATTATTGATTGAAGGAAAAATTCCTGTTGAAATCAATGAAGATCTTGATAGTGGAAAATATGATGAAATGATTAAATCTGAAAAAACTGAAGTTGATGAAGAGAAGAAAACTAAGTTGAAAGAAGATTTGGAGAAAATAAACGCTGAACTAGAAGTAGAACATACTAAAGAGTTAGCAAAGGCCGAAGAAGAAAAGCCTGCAGAGGAACCTGTTGAAGGTGAAGCTGCCGAGGGTGAAACTGTTGAAGGCGAAGAAGAAGTAAAAGAGAACGGCGATAAGAAAGAAGAGAAAAAGAAATAATTCTTTTTTTATTTTTTAAATTAGTAACCTTTTTAAATGAGATTTCTTCCCTAAAAATTGTTTATGGGGTTGTAGTGTAACTTGGACTAGCAATCTATAAAGCTAGGAGGAATAGCACTCCAGGTTTGGGGCCTGGCGATCGGGGTTCAAATCCTCGCAGCCCCATTTTATCGAATAGAAAAGTTTTTAAAAGAAGATTTAATACTGAATAATAGAATTTCTATGAAAAATGGTAAAGAAAACAAAGGGCAGTGGAAAATATGGTGCAAGATATGGGGCGCCGTTGAAACAGAAAAGACAATCTGTTGAAGATAAACAAAAGAAAAAATATAATTGTCCATTGTGTTTAAAACAGAAAGTTAAGAGAATAAGTTCTGGAATATGGCATTGTAAAAAATGTAATGTTAAATTCGCAGGAAGAGCTTATTCATTAAGGGAGTAAAGATGGTTAAATATAAATGTTTTAATTGTGGAAAAGAAATTGATGATAAAACAGTTAAGAGACGAGTTAGATGTATTTATTGTGGATCTAAAATATTATTTAAACCACGAATGGTAAAAACTAAAGTAAAGGCGGTATAAAAAATGACAGAAGATATGGATAAGGCAACAAAAGTTAAGATATCTAAATTACAAATACTTGAACAAAGGATTCAATCATTAATTATGCAAAAACAAACCTTTCAGGGTCAAGCTTTGGAAACAGATAATGCTCTTGGAGAGTTAGATGGCGCTAAAGAAACTTACAAAATAATTGGGAATGTGATGGTTTCTTTTGAAAAAGAAGAATTAAAGAAAGATCTTACCTCTAAGAAAGATATGGCTGAACTTAAGGTTAAAAATATTGAAAAAGAAGAAAAAAAATTGAGAGAAGAAGCAGAAATATTACAAAAAGACATTATGGGGAGTTTGAAAAAATGAATAAAGAAGAGGTTTTAAGTGTATTAGAATCTCTTTCCCAACTACAAAAAGATGATGAGGTACCTAGAAACGTACGTACTCGAATTGCTAATGCTTGCTCTGCTTTGATGTGTGAAACTCGATCTATTTCTATAAGGGTTGACGAATCTATTCAAGAGCTTGATGAAATTTCTGAGGATACTAATATACCTGTGTATACAAGGACCCAAATATGGGATATTGTGTCTAAACTAGAATGTATTAAATAAAATAGAAATGTTTATAAATTTGCTATTATTCCCTTAGATAAGATGAAAAGATTTTTTGAAAAATTGAAAGGTGGTACTGCTTCTTATGATGAAGATTTTCCAACTGAATTTGAAGAAGATTATGTTGAACTCACTACTGAAACTGATGTTCCTAAAGCAAAAATCGTTGTTAGGCCATTTATAGTAGAGGATTTTTCTGATATTAAACCCGCATTAGATGCCTTAAGAGAGGGATATACTATTGCTTTAGTTAATGTTGGTCCTTTGAGGGAGAGAGACATGGTTGAGCTTAAAAGGGCGGTAAATAAGCTTAAGAAAACCTGTGATGCCATTGATGGAGATATTGCGGGATTTGGAACTGATTGGGTTGTTGTAACGCCAAGCTTTGCTTCAGTTCATAGAAATAAATCTATTCAAGATTTTAGTGATGAAAGTTCTTTAAATTGATTATTTTTTAACCCATATAATTTTATAAACTTCTATTTATTTTACTTTTTATGGAAGAAATAAAGGGGCAATTATGTCCTGTTTGTGGGAAAAAGGAGTTAACTTTACGAGAAGAGGAAATGGATATCCCTTACTTTGGTTTGACCTTTCTTTTTTCTATGGATTGTCCTTGTGGCTTTTCTAAGTCCGATGTAGAATCTGCTGAGAAAAAAGATCCTGTAAAAATTACTTTTAATGTTGAAGGAGTTGGTGATTTGAATGCTAGAGTTATAAAATCTGGTTCTGCTTTAGTTAAGATTTCTCAGTTAAAGATGAGTATGGAACCTGGAGAGAATTCAGAGGGGTTTGTTAGTAATGTTGAAGGATTATTGGGAAAGTTTGAGAAAATTTTAGAAGGACAACGAGATAGTTCTGATGATCCTTTGGTGTGTAAGAAAGCTAAGAAATTGTTGAAGAAAATCTGGAAGGTTAAATGTGGCGATGTTGCTTTAAAAATTGTTATTGAAGATAAGAATGGCAACTCTGCTATTATTTCTGAGAAAGCTAAGGTTGAGAAGTTGAAATAGAAAGGCTTTTAATGATTATTTTTTGGAAGGAAAGCCGACTTTATTGTTTCTCCTAAAATCATTGTTTCGTATGATTTTATAGTATTTGGAAATTTGGATTGCACTCCTTCAATAAAGGAATAAAATTCCTGTGTGGAATCTACCATTATCTCTACATCCAGATCACATGTGCCCAGGGCTTTTATCAAATATATTACTCTCGGATCATTTGAAATGTATTGTTCTAATTCTTTTAGTCTATTAAAATTATTTAGATATAAAAATGCTTTAAAATATGTCTTTCCTAGTAATTCGTGATTTATTCTTGGTCTTATTGCTAATAGAATTTCTTTTTCTTTTAGTTTTTTTAGTCTATAGGCTATTTTTTTAGGAGATTCCTTTAGAGTTATTGAGATATTTACGATTGATTCTCTTGGTTTTTTAATAATTGCTTGTAAAAGTTTATAATCTGTTTCATCTAATTTTATTTTGTCTGTTTCTTCTTTTATTGTTATTTTTTTTAAGTCTTTTGTCTTCAATAAATAACGGTTGTTATAAAAGTTTGTTGATATCCCAATTGATTCCTTGTAATTTAATATATTTTTTCCAAATTTTTCATAAAATTCATTTATTGATTGTTTGAATTCACTTACTGATTTTGCCCAGATTGTAAAACCAGTGTCATAACTTCCATAGTACCAAATAAACCATCCTATTTCCTTCTTATTTTTTACATAATTCTCTATTTTAGTCTTGAATTCTGGGGTTAGATTTTGAAATTTAATGAAAACTCTAAAGTAATAATAACCAAGCTTTGATATATTTATTATTGGAGCGTAACCAAGAATAACTTTTTTCTTTTCTAAGTTTGTAAGTTTGTACTCAACTCCCCTTTTGCTCATTCTCAGTTTTCTTGCTAATTCCGCATATGTTTTTCTAGCATCAAAATCTATTTCAAATAATAGCCCCTTATCCCTTAAGTCTAAGTTTATTGTCATATTGTTATTTAGGGATAATTTACTATATAAAGTTTTCTTTTTGTGCAATTTTTTTGTAAAAAACTATATATAGGTACAAGTTACTATATAATAGTAATCAAAATGACAAAATATTATCACCGTACGGACAGAAGAAACTTACAATCCATATTGTCTCTTGGGTTGCTCCCAAGACGCTATCTAGATGAAATAAAAAAAGTAAATAAGGGATTAGAGAGAGGAATGCACATTCGAAGTAATCCCCTTATAAATCCAGATTATGTATATCTCTCGAACAGAAAGAGAACAGAAAGAGAAATGGAGAAGGATCTATCAATTATTCAGTTAGAGATAGATTTAGAGGGGGGACATCCTCTTGAAAGGGACTATGATCAATCATTGATACTTCTATATTTGGGAGAAAACCATATTAGAGAGATAACTAGAGAAGAAATAAGTCTTACGGAAGGGATCAGAAGATATTTCCATGTCCTTGGGGTAGATTTTACTGCGGATGTGCAAGAAATAAAGAGTATTGAAGATTTTATGGAAACAGATTCAATTCAGTTGATTGTAGATTCAGTAGATAAAGTGAGTGAAAGTAGGTGGGCCAAAGAGGTTGGAGAATATAGGACGCCACTAAGAATAGGGCCGGATGCGCTTAAGGTTGTATAGTGCTTGACAACTACCATAAAAATCTACTTAAGGTATAGTGCTTTCCAATCAAAAGATTTAATAATAGTTTCGTTTATTTGTTTTTATGGAAACTAAAAAGATTAAAGGTTTGAAAACTGTATTTGTTCCTGCAAAAGTTAAAGGAATTAAATTAAAACCTGTTTTAGATAAGTTAAAAATAAAAGAGAAGAAAATTGGTTTGATTTCTGCTATACAGTATGTTGATTATCTAGAAGAAGCTAAGAAATATTTAGAGAAAAAAGGGCATAAAGTTTCTGTTGCTGGACAAATGGTTGGTTGTAATGTTTCTAATGCTTTGAGATTAAAAGTTGATGTTTTTGTTTTTATTGGAAGTGGAGAATTTCATCCTTTAGAATTAGCAAAGATTACAAAAGAAATTTATTTTGTTAATCCAGTTTCTGAAAAAGTTTCTAAATTTAGTAAAGAAGAATTGACTAAGTTAGAGAATAAGCTGAAAGGAAAGATAAAGAAGTATTTGATGGCAGACAAAATTGGAATATTGGTTAGTACAAAGCCCGGGCAAGAACATTTGAAGAATGCCTTTTATTTTGCTGAAAATTGTGGAAAGGAAGCTTATGTTTTTTTGGCTGATGAGATAGATGTTAATAAGTTAGAAGATTTTAATGATATTAAGATTTGGGTTAATAGTTCTTGCCCAAGATTAGAAGGGAATAATATTATTTCTATGTGTGATGTTTTGAAATATTAAGAGAAAAACATTTCTAACCAGTACAATATTTTTCATAGAAGTGTATTATTTCATCAGTTTTCTTAGGATTTAAAGAATAATGAATCTCCCCCGTTTTCATAGCAGAAATTATCCATTGATCTTTTTCTAATTCTTTTATTGCTTTCTTGGTAACTTTAGCGCCTTTTAGATGAGAGGGGATCCCACCAATAATATTCTCAGTATGAGCACCCCCCCATTTTTTCCATCTAACAAGTCTTATTATAATCCTCTTTTTCACTTCTTCTTTAGTAATTTCCATATAGTAAATGAGTTATTTTAAGTATATAAATGATTGTACGATTTATGGTACGATATTGTTCCAAAAGAGTAACATTTATATAGTATTATGATATACTATTTAATACCATGGAAGAGAAATCATTATTTATAGAATTTATGGGGAGCTCTCCTACTATAAAGGTTTTGGACTATTTGTTGACTGAGCGGGGTTTAGACTTCTCTATAACAGATATGGCAAAGAATTCAGGAATTGGAAGAACTACATTATATAGGATATGGTCTAATCTAATAAAGAATAGGATAATAATACCAACTAGAATAATTGGAAAAGCAAAATTGTATAGATTAAATAAAGATAATTTTGTTATAAAAAAACTTATAGAGATAGATGACAAATTAATGATAGAAGACTTAAAGAAACGTTCTGGAAAGATAGAAATTACAGCATAGAAATTTTTCCCTTCTTCAAACAGTTATACCCTACATTAATCAAAAGATATAAAAATCAAAACATTTCCTAAACTGTTATGAAAGTAGATGATAAGGTTTTAGATTTAGCAAAAAGAAGAGGTTTTGTGTGGGGTCCTAGTCCAAATATCTACGATGGAGGACTAGCTGGATTTTATGATTGGGGCCCTTTAGGTAAGTTGTTAAAGAATAAAGTAGAGAATGTTTTAAGAAAAGGTTTTTCTTCTTTTAGTTTTTGGGATGTTGAATGTCCAACAATAATGCCTAAAAAAGTATGGGAAGCTAGTGGACATTATGATGGATTGATTGATTATGTAACTTACTGTACTAAATGCGGATCTGCTTATAGAGTGGATCATTTAATAGATAATGTTGAAGATCTTGATCCTAAAAAATTAAAAGCACTTTTGAAAAAGAGAAAAGTAAAATGTCCTGCTTGTAAGAAAGGTAGTTTCGAAAAAATTGAAAAGCGTAATTTGATGATGAAAACTAGAGTTGGGCTAGATCAAGAAGCTTTTTTGAGGCCTGAAACTGCCACTACAACTTATTTATTATATCCTGAATTATATAGATTTTTTAGAACAAAAATTCCTTTTGGAGTTTTTCAGATTGGCAAGGTTTATAGAAATGAAATTAATCCAAGACAGGGAGTTTTTAGAACAAGAGAATTTACTCAAGCAGAAGCACAATTGTTTATTTTAAAAGATATGGTAAGGAATTTTGATAAGTTTGATGATTTTGTTAATGAAGAATTACCTTTAATGAAATATGGTGCTAAAAAAATTCAAAAAGTTCGGCTAGGGAATGTTATAAAAAAGAGTTATATGAAAAAAGAAGCTTATGCATTCATGGTTTATGTTGCTTACAAATTAGTGAATGATATGGGTTTTGATTCTAAGAAGATTAGAATAAGACAACACAATCCTTCTGAATTGGCCTTTTACGCTGATGATGCATGGGATATTGAAATTAATACTGAAAGATATGGTTGGTTTGAATTATGTGGGGTTCATGATAGAAAAGATTATGATTTAAAGAGACACTCTGAATTTTCTAAAACAAAGATGGTGGTGGGGGGGGAGTATCCTACCATTTTAGAGATTGCTTTTGGTTTAGAAAGAACCACTTATGCTTTATTAGAGAATTCTTTAGTAGATGATAAGAAAAGAGATTGGTTGGTTTTTGAGAAAGGAATGGCGCCTATTGATGTTGCTATATTTCCTTTGATGAAACGAGAGGGCATGGATGATTTAGCTAAAGAAGTATTTTCTGAATTAAATAATGAATTTGTTTGTGTTTATGATGATTCTGGTTCGATTGGTCGTAGATATAGGCGTATGGATGAAGTTGGTACTTCGTTTTGTATTACAGTTGATCACGATTCTTTAAAGGAAAAAGATGTAACTATTCGTGAGATTGGATCTATGGCACAATTTAGAGTTAAAATTTCTGAGGTAAAGCAAATAGTTAGAGATTTACTTTATGGTGCTTTAAAGTTTGAAGAGTTAGAAGATGGATAATGTTTTACTTTCTTTTATTCTTGCTTTGCCCTTTTTAGTTAATTGGTTTTTGCAATATCATTTTTCTAAGAAAGTGGGAGAATTGAGTAGGTTTAAAAAACATTTTGCAACTTTTTATTTAGATTGGCTATTTTTGCCATTTAATATTTTATGGCCTTTTGTTGTTTTGGTGGCTTTTAATCATTTTTTGATAATCTTGTTATTTGTGTTTATTGTAAATATTTTAATGCATATTTACTGGGTAAAAACAAGTATTGTAAACGGAAAGGAGAAGAGTCACATTTTCCATGATAGGGGCTCTTTGAAGAAAGCAGGATATACCCACTTTATTTTTTCTACAATAGAAGCAAGCCTTATCATTAGTTTTTTGATATTTAATGCAAGTATTTTCTGGACTTATATTTCATCAATGCTTTTATTATTTTTCTTCTTAGGAGGAATTATAAGTTCTAAGAAAATTCATGGGAAGGTAATCGCTCTAGATTGGTTACTTATTTTAGGTGGAATCCTTTTTGTTATATTAAGTTTATTGTTTTTTTAACACCGAAACATTTATATATCCCATATGATATCTCTTTCATATGATTGATTCAACATATATGTCTTTTTTGAGGGGTTTATGTAATGATACTCGACTAAATATCATAATCTGTCTTAAAAAAAGTTCGAAAAATGTTAGTGAGATAGTAAAAGAATTAGATATGGAACAAAGTAGAATTAGTCATAATTTACAGTGTTTAGAAAGAAATGGATTTGTAACAGTAATGCAAGATGGAAAACAAAGAATTTACTCATTAAATAAGGAAACAATACAACCCATTCTTGATGCAATAGACAAACATGTTAAAAAACATAAAATATGTACATGTTAGGAGAAAAAATGAAAAAGACAGAAGAAAATTTAAAAACCGCATTTGCTGGAGAAAGTCAAGCAAGAAATAAGTATATGTACTTTGCAAAGGTTGCTAAAAAAGAAGGTTATTTATATATCGCTAAAATTTTTGAAGAAACAGCAGAAAATGAAGTTCAACATGCGAAAGACGAATTTAAGCTTTTAAATGGACTTGGAAATACAAAAGAAAATCTAAAAGCTGCAATAGATGGAGAACATTATGAACACTCCGATATGTATCCCACTTTTGCTAAAGAGGCAGAAGAAGAAGGAAATGAAGAAGCAGCTAAATTGTTTGAAGAAATTGCAAAAGTTGAAAAAGAACATGAAGAGAGATATAAAAAACTTTTAGAGATGGTAGAAAAAGGTACAGTATACAAAAGAGATAAACCTATAAAATGGAAGTGTAGCAAATGTGGATATATTCACGAAGGCAAAGAAGCTCCAAAGGAATGCCCTTCTTGTAAACATCCCCAAAAATACTACGAACCAGAATGTATGTGTTTTTGTGATAATTGCTAATGGGGGTAAAAAAATGAAAAAAGTAACTATGTATTCAACAGTAACTTGCCATTTTTGTCACTTGGCAGAAGACTATTTTAAAGAAAATAATATTGAAGTTAAAATATTTGATGTTGGTAAAGACCATGATAAAGCAAGAGAAATGATGGAAAAGTCAGGACAGATGGGTGTTCCAGTTATTCTTATCGGAAACGAAGTAATTGTTGGATTTGATAAACCAAGGATAGAGGAAGCATTAAAAGAATGATAAAAAACAATGAGTTTGGTCCAGAGAAAATAATCCAAGTATATGATCCTAAAACAGGTATGAGGGGGATTACAGTGATTCACAATACTGCCCTTGGACCTGGGAAAGGTGGAATAAGGATGACCCATACTGTTAGTGTTGAAGAAGTTTACAAGTTGGCAGAAACTATGACTTGGAAAAATGCCTTGGCAGGGATCCCCTTTGGTGGGGCTAAATCTGGAATAGTTGCAAATCATAAAGAAATAACTCAAGAACAAAAAGATTCTATTGTTGCTGCTTTTGCTAAATCTTTGAAAAACATTGCTCCTTTTGAGTATATTGCTGGCCCTGATATGAATATGGCTGAGCATGAGATGGAAGTTTTTGTAGATGCGCATGGAGATAAAAATTCTACCACTGGAAAGCCTTCTGAGCTTGGCGGACTTCCTCATGAATTAGGTAGTACTGGTTTTGGAACTTATCATGCTTTGTTAACTGCTTTAGAATTTGTTGAACTTGAAAATCCGACAGTTGCAATAGAAGGTTTTGGAAATGTGGGTACTTTTGTGATGAAATTTTTAGAGGAAAAAGGGATAAAGGTTGTTGCAGTTTCAGATTCTGGGGGGGTTATCTATAACAAAGAAGGATTAAACTATGAGAAACTTATGAAAGTTAAACAAGAAACAGGTTCTGTAATCAATTATGAAGGCGCTGAAAAAATAGAAGATATAGTTTCATTAGATGTTGAGATTTTGATTCCTGCTGCAGTTCCCGACTTAATAACTGAAGAAAATAAGGGGGGAGTTAAAGCTAAACTAATTGTTTGTGGTAGTAATATTGCTATGAGTAATGAAATAGAAGAGTATTTTCATGATAAAGGAGTATTAATAGTTCCAGATTTTATTGCTAATGCTGGAGGGGTGATCAGTTCGTATGTGGAAACAATAAATGGAACTCCCGAAGATATGTTTAAACTTGTAGAAAAAAATATAACGGATAATACTAGAAAAATATTGGAGAAATCAAATGAAAAGAATATTTCTCCTAGAAAGGCAGGTATGGAAATAG
>JAIOSD010000003.1 GCA_021107835.1 archaeon | reverse complement strand
TTCTTGCTTCTTCTATCTCCTCTTTAGATGAACCTTCTCTATTTTGGTATAGTGTGTTGAACACTGCATGGAATAATGGGTAGTCTGGACAATAAAAATCATCTTGTGAATCTTCTCTTCTATTTTTTGAGTGTTCATCTTGTGTTCCACTTGGTAATAAAGTTTTTGAAACATCTACTTGATAAATACCCCCCCTGTAAGAAATTCCTGTAATTTTATAAAAATCATCTAGTTCTTCTAAAGAAAAGTCTGAACTTCCAGGTATTACTATCACTGGCTTTTTTCTAGTTTTGGAAGTTTTAACTACTTCTGACTCTTTATTTAGTCTTCTAATTAAATCAGTGTTTTCTATTATTCTACTTCCCTTTGTTTTATCCCCAATTAGTTTCATTTTTCCCTTAATTTATGAACTTTCAAATTGGCATCAACCAAGTCATTAACCCATCCCAGACCTACTGGTCTGTTATCATTGAAAGGATCTAGCTTAGTAACTCTAGTTTTTACGTTTTCTTTCAATTTAGCATATCCTAAACTTTTTTCCCCATCATGCTCAAAATAATCTGTGGATTTTCTCCCTTCTAATGCTTCATCAAGCGTTGTTAGAATCATATCCTGATTATCTGTAAAATCTTTTTTCAGTCTTTGTGCAACATCCCTCATAAAATTAGGGTTTTGATCTGAATATTCCTGCCTTAATACCCCGGGATTTAGGACGTGCTGGTAAGCAGCAGAAAGTTCAAAAGATTTAAACATCAAATCAATTGTATCAATTTCCTGCCCTGGGTGCTTTAGCTTTGCTAAATAATGCAAAGCAGATGCATATTTAGTCATAGATTGTAAAGTTCTTATTACTGGTGCCTTTACTAATGAACATAAGTATTTTCCATCTGTATTCCTTGAGCAATCTTGACACACCAAAGGCCATATTTTTCCTTTTTCAGATGGTTCTTCTCCAGGATTTTTACCTGGACAATTCTCTAATCCAAATTTAAGATAATTAATAACAGCCAATGCCTCCAACCCAGGATTTATTGAAATATCAGAAATCTCCTTAGAAGCTTGTATTACTTTATCAGATAAATCTCGTAATGGCGCCCTCACAATTTTAGGATTTGCCTCTCTTAAAAGATCAATTAAAATTTTATCCTCTCTTGTAGGCTTAAAGTGTTCGTAGTCAAAATCAATCACAACACCAATCCTATTTTCCAAGGCAGGATCCATAGGAAAAGTACCTAAAAATTCTCCATTTCCAAGATTCGCTGTTACAACTAAACTCACATAATCATAATCATTACCCCCCATATGAAAAGCCTGGCCTTGATGGGATATATACCCATTTAAAGGAGAATAAAATTGGTTTTGATTAATTGTATGAGTTCTATTAATCTCATCTATCAGATGAAAAGATGCATTTACATTCTCAGATAGAACAACTTTTCCTTCTTCAATATTAAATTCTCTATAAATTTTTTGGGATGGATCAAGAATATCAGTTTCAGGCCCAACAGGAATGATAACTGAATCGCCACCAGATTTTTTTGCACCACCAAAAATACTTCTAGAAATATCAAAGCCTAATTGAGATTTTCCTGTTCCAGGAGCACCTCCAAGTAAAACAGGAATTCCTGCTAGTACTCCAGCTATAGCCAAATCAGTTACATTCAAACCATTAAATACAGGTCTTGTATTAAGATAAACAGGACAATTTTTAGTTATATATTCGGGAGACTCTCCACCTAAAAAGGCTTCTTTAGCTTTTTCTCCCAATTTTAAATCTTCATAATTCATTTCAACCATTTTCTTCTCCTTTTAAAAATCTATTTACACTATATTCAATAATATGAGATTTATTCCGAAATCTACCCTCTTTAATAAGTTCTTCTATCAACTTGACAGTTTCTTCTTCAACAGATATACTTAATTTTTGTTTCATTTTATACTACTAAATGGTAGAAAATACCACTTTATAAACCTTCCTATTTGTTACTACTTATTAATAATACAGAGGGCAAACTAAAAGAACATATGAAATACCACAAGAATTAGAACATAAGGAAAAAAGTATTTAATCTTATCATACCCAAGCTTTCATCTCCCTTAATTGTTTTATATCATTCTTGTAAAAATCTCTTAAATCATTAATTCCATAATACTGTGTAACAATCCTACCAAGACCCAACCCCCATGCTAAAACAGGAACATCCATTCCAAGTAAAGGCTTAACAACTTCAGGTCTAAAAATTCCAGCACCACCAAGTTCAACCCATTTTTTCTTCCCAGAAATATAAACATCCACCTCTACAGAAGGTTCAGTATAAGGAAAATAAGCAGGCCTAAATCGAACCTTATCATAACCCATTTTCTTAAAGAATTCTCTCAAATACCCAAGCAATTGCTTAAAATTAGCATTCTTATCCACTATAATACCTTCAGCTTGATTAAACTCAAATAAGTGACTCCAATCCACCGCTTCATTTCTATAATTTCTTGCAATACTAAAATACTTAATCGGCAAATCACTTTCTTTCAAACTAGCAAGAGTTCTAGCACTTAAAACAGTAGTATGGGTCCTCAACACAGTTTTCTTAGCAATTTCTTCACTCCAATTATATTTCCAGCTTTTTTCATGCTGTTTTTTTACTTTAGCAACCAACCCCTTATTACCCAAAACAGATTTTCCTTTTAAGAAAAAAGTATCTTGCATTTCTCTAGCGGGATGATCTTGTGGAACAAATAAACTATCAAAGTTCCAAAAGCTACTATTAACAATAGGCCCATTCATTTCCTTGAAGCCCATATCTAACCAAATTTGTTTGGCATATCTTTTAGCTTCATTAACAAAGTGTCTTTTTCCAGGATAAATTTTAGGAACATTAATTTCAACATCAAATCTTCTAAACTTCTTACCTTTCCAAGTTCCAGACCTTAACATAGAACTAGTTAGATTATCAACCATATTTTTAGAAATTTTAATTTTAGCTAATTTTCTGCCTAAAGGGGTAACTTCAATAAATCTTTCTTTTCTAACAGAAACTTCAACCAAATCTTTTCTTTTTATTAATTTATTTAAAACCTCTTTATCACATTCTTCCTTATCTTTTGGTAATTCTTTTAAAAACTTCTCTTCAACACTTTCCTTTTCTAAAAACTTTTTTCCAGAAACAGTAATTTTAATTTTATCCCCAAATAGAATAGCAGAATTTTTCTTTAAAACACCTAAAGAGATATTTACCTCTTGATTTGATAATCCAGTTTTATCAGTAATTTCCTTCAAACTCAAAGCTTTTTTTTCAATAACTTTCAAAAACTGTTTTTCTGGCAAACCACTTTTTAAATATTTTTCACCATTAGAACCAACTTCTACAACTTCAAAGTTTTTCTTAGTCACTTTAACAATCTTTTTGTTTTCAAACCATTGTAAAGCCCTAGAAACCTCTATTTCCTGCAAACCAGATTTAGCTTGTATTTCTTTTAAACTTTTATATTTATCCAAATAAGGCAAGACTTTTCTTTCTAAAGGATGTAAACTTTCAGCCAAAACTTTAATATTCATATAAACAATTAGAACAAGACTTATTTAAAAAATTATCTATATATCACACAAATCATTTTTAATATTATATTTACATTACTTCTATCTTCTAATCAATCGAGAGAGAATCTACCAAAGAAAATCCCCACCCCGTATTTCTTTCTATTGGTTTAGCATCATACCTTGAAGTATCTGCTGGCCCTCTTGGACTATGTGTAGAATAGTGTTCTATCCATGCTGTCATAAATTTAGTTTGTATTTCTCTTTCTAATTCGACATCATGCTCTGAACTTATTCCTGAATAATTAATTGGAGAAACTAAAGAAATACAGGCAGCTAAATAAATTACATTAACTCCCAACCTAACGTTTAATAATAAATCTCTCATCATTTTCTCTTATTTAAGTGAATTTATTAAAGTTTAAAAGCCTTTAGTATACAAAAAGTTACTAATTAAAATTATTTAGTTAAAGACCAAAGCTCACTATCTAATTCAAGCCCACGTGAAAGATCTCTTCTCTCAGCATTAAGCGCTTTTGCGCTATTTCTACCCCTAATTGTTTCAATATCATCTGGGAGTCTTACATCATCCATAAATTTAGAAAGTCTTTCAGTCATAGGAACATAAGCGGGTTCTTCACCCAACAAAATAGGACCCACCTCAAAACCACCATTATCATAAGTATTTTTAGCCCAATCAACAAATCTATCCATATAATCTATAAAACTCATTTTACTTGCCCCATGCATGTTCGAATAAGTTTGACAAAGTTCCTGCAAAGAATGGACTATTCACCCACACCCCTACATCATTTTTATCAATAATTTTTTCGTCATCAGTCAACATAAATAAAAGATTATCATTATCAACTAATACGAATCTGGAATCCATCCCTTTAATATCTTTAACATTAGCTATTCCTTTTAAATCCTTAGCGACAGACTTACCTTCTTCAGTTAATGGTGCCGCAATTCTTATTTTAACACCATTTCCAGCCAATTTCTTAAGTACATATTTTAAGCTATCTACTTTTCTAGTCAATCCTTTTTCAGTTGTTGAAATCACAACAGAAGATTTAGCACCCTTAAGCATAGCTTCCATTTGATCATAAAGGTTTCTTCTACCCTTAATAGAACCAGAAATTGTAGATGGATCAATATGGTCAATCCCATTCTTAAATAACAAGTTCAATTCATCAAAAAATTCAGTATCTTTTAATTTATTTATTGCATTAATTTTTAAATCAGCTTTAGTTACTACACTTTTCTCAACTCTTGAAATAACTTCTTCTGGTTCTACTGCAATGTATTTAATTGGTTTCCCCAATTTCATAAGTATAAATCCTCTCTTTTCAAGAGATTCCAGAACATCATAACTTCTTGATCTTGGAACGCTACTAATATCTGCCAATTCACCAGCAGTAGCAATTCCCTTAGATAGCAAAGCCATCCAAATTTTAGCTTCATATTCGTTTAGATCAAAGCTTGATCTCAACCTTTTCAAAAATGTTTCATTCATTATCATTTTAATCACAAAATCATGACAAAAAGGATACTTATAAAGCTTTCGGTTCTTTGTTATTGGCAGGTAGTAAAAGATTATAAACAAAAACCCTTAAAAATTCCAATTAACTAACTAATTTATGCGTTATTATATATCTATATTCATAATTTTATTAATCGTTTCCCAAGTAACCGCAGTACAATTAGAAAATATTAATGAATTTAGATTTCAAGAAAAATATCCAATTAAAAATATAACTATAAATAACACCCAAATAAATGATACATTAAATATAACTAATAATTCTACAATAAACTTTACAAACATAACAATAAATCAAACAGAACCAATAAATATAACAAATACAACTTTAATAATAACTCCAATAAACTTTACAAACATAACAATATTAAATCTAACAAAACCAATAAATAAAACACTTAACTTAACAAATATAACAATAAATCAAACAGAACCAATAAACATCACTAATACAACAAATAAGACGCTATTTCTTTCTCCACCAAAATTAGAAGGAAAAAAAACAACTTATTTCTACGCAGGAAACAAACTATTAGCTTCTAAAGAAAATGATGAAATAAAATATCACTATCAAGATAGACTAGGTACTGATATTAATTCTAAAACTCTACCTTTCGGACAAGAGATAAGTAACGAAGAAAGATTCTCCTTCACAGGAAAAGAACTAGATCAATCAAACTTACATAATTTCAATGCAAGAGCTTATGATTCAAAGATAGGAAAATTCACTTCAAAAGATTCTGAACCCAGAAACAACCCTTATTCTTATGTAAATGATAAACCATTAAATTATATTGATCCAGATGGAAAAGATCCCATAACTTATTTATTCACAATGATGGGCATCTCAATAAAATTAAACGATATTAGTAGAGGAAATCTAAAAGAAAAAGCAATTGAAGAAGGAATCAATCAAGGAGTAAAAGTAACACAAAACGCAATAGAAAATATAGATCCACAAAAAATAGCCCCACCCTCAAAAAAAATACTTAAAGGCGGACTAGGGGTTGTTAGCGAATTAGTAATAGTTGGAGCAAGCAATGAAGAAAACAAGGGAAGATTATTAGTAAAAAATATAGCAGAAGAAACAACAAAAACAATCCTTATGCCAGGAAAAAAAGAAAAACTAGCTTATGAACTCGGCAAACAATTTTGTAAGGACGGCATGGGTCCACCATTAAGATTGTCAAGTTCATCTTCAATTCTAAATCCCGAAACAATTCAAATACTAAAAGAAATATATCCAGATGGACCTAAAAGGCCAGTAAATGATTTCAGACTATACCCCTCACTAAAAAGAGCCAATGAAGCTGCAGAACAAAAGTGGATAACGTTTTTAGCTGGAAAAGATACCTTACCACAAATAAGTGTTAGAATTCTAAAAAGATATGGGGTAAAAGTAGATTTGAATAATGTAATTGTTATAAAATGATTATTTATCATCTCTAATCTCAAGATATTTCTCTCGAAGCTCTTTGGCCTCATTTATATATCCACATTCAATTAAACACCCTGAGTATATATTTAAAGCGGCCCCATAAATTTCTCTAACATTAGGATCATCTAAACCTTCAACATCGGTATATTTTTTTCCACCTTCAACAGCTTTCTTAAGATAAGACAGTGCACTATCAGCATCACCAAGTTCAGTATACATGATACCCACCGCTAAGTCTGCATCAAAGTACTCATATTCTATGCTATCTGGCAAATAACTCATTAAATCCTCATAGACATCTAAAGCATGTGAAATATCTTGAGTTTCAGTAAAAGAATATAAATTATCTACTAATTGAGTTGCAATATCATAATCATCTTGAGAAAAAACAGGCAAATTCTCTTTTTGAACTTGCTCTCCAGAAACAATTTGTACTAAATTAGGTTTATTATTAGCTTCAACTTTAGAAGAACAACCAGGACCATTACAAGCCAAACCTATTGTAGCAATTCCAGCCCCTATAAACCCCAATGCCTTCCAAAAAGACCTATGCATTTTAGGATCCACATTATATTTATCATCTACCATAAAAATCACAATCCATTTAGCTTTTTAAACCTTTCTATT
>JAIOSD010000023.1 GCA_021107835.1 archaeon | reverse complement strand
CCTGGTCATTATTGGATTGCTGTTGGGGATACAGTACTTGGACCCCCTTTTTATGTTGGTAGTTCTTCTTCTGGGGGTTTTCTTGGTTGGATTAGATGGTTGTTTACGCCCGTGTTGGTATAGAAAGAAAAAGAGAAAATTACCAGAATTTAAGTTTCTGGAAAATTTCCTCTAAAAAGGTTTTTAGGTTTTTTTCGGGGGGTTCCCGGATAATGCCTCCAGTTATATCTGACAGAGGATCTTCATATTCTACTCCAACTTGTTCTGCTTCTGATTGTAGGGTAGCTTTTGTAAATGCACCAAGATTATTTGTCATTACTGAATCTGTTGCCGCATCATAATCTACTGAAGCTCTAGCTTCTTCTGCATAAGCAACTGGAATTGCTCTTTCTAAATAATAATCATCTATCATTCTTCTTTCATAGATCAACTTTATGTATCTTCCGCCAGTTTCTTTTGCAATCTTCTTCCATTGTGAAATTCCTTCTGAATTCATTCCAGAACCTGAAGCAGTATAAATTCTAATTCCTTTATCTTCTGCATCATCAATTGCATCTTCCCAATTATATTTGGTGTAATATTCTGGTTGGTTTCCATGATTTTCGTAATTTGGATTATCTCTTGCTGGAGCGTCTCCAACTAAAATTATTATTTTTTGAGAAGATTTTCTCCATTTCATATCATTAATTGCTTCATTTAATCCTGCTTCTACAGCTTCTTCATAGTCTCCACCACCATTTGCGTTCATATTTCTAATAAATCTTACTGCACTCCAAGTACTGGATGTTAAACCCAATTCCCTTGTAAGGTATTCTTGTTCTTCTGGTTCATAATCTCTATAAGTTACAACACCAATTCTTACATCTGGTCTTGGATAACCTTGATTTATATTATTTATAATATTAGTTAACTCTTCTTTGACTGATCTTATTTCGTCATGCATTGATCCTGTGGAATCAATCACAAAAACAACATCTATTTGTGGGTTATTACATTGAATATCATTTGGTCCACATTCTGGGTAATCTATAAAGTAATCTACTACATATTGTTCTTCTTTTGCTTCAACTAGTTTATCTGCAGTTATAACTGTGGATAAAATAATCATTGAAACCAACAATATGGTTAGTGCTTTATTCATTTTTATTCCTCCATGAAATTTGTTTAGAAATATTGGTTTATGCATGTATATAAACGTCTTTTAGAGTTTAATTTGGTTTGAAGTTATTAAAGATAAGGCTTATATATTAAGATATTATTGTTTTATTTCTCTTTTGGGGGGTTAAAATGGGTTTAGATAATGAAGAACAATTTAGATTGGTGCCAGAGCATATTGCTGTCTCTTGGTTAAATGGTAAAAAAAGAATGGCATGGGATGAAGATTTAACATCATTCGTTGAAATGGTTTGGGACGAATCTAAACAACTTTATGTTCATGGAAATGTTATTGATGGAATAGATCCCACTTCTGGTGAATCGGGAGTATTAACTCGAGAATTTAAAAATGGGACTGATGGATATGTTTTTAATGATACTGGAGCTACTGTTAGTGGAGTAAATATATCTACAATAACTCATTATACCCTTGGATCAGGATATAAATCCCGTTTGGGAGTAAATACATTATATTATAATCATCCACTTGGTTTGTTTAGAAAAGGTCCAAAAAGAGATGATATATGTGATCCAGAAGGAGATTAATTCTTTTTTATTTTATTTGTTATGAAAACTAAGACTATTGCGAATAATGAACCTATTAAAAACCATAATGCGATGTTTGGTTCACTTATAATACAAGAATCTGGATATAACTGACAAAATTCTGTCATATTATTGGCTATTTCATCTGCAGCTTTTTGTGTTAATCCATTAAAAGTAGAATCTTCTGCTAATGTTTTTCCCATTGTTTCTGGTTGTATGTTTGCAGCTAATTCTTGTCCCCTATCAAATAAGGTTGTCTTAGATTTTTGGAATGTAGATAATAATCCTGCCCCTATTATAGAAATTAAAGCTACAGGTAATAATCCTTTTAATTGTTTTAGTGAAGACTTTGATTTTGAAGGGGAGATAATTATATATTTTTTAGCTAAAGTAAATACCCTCATCTTTTTTCCTTTTTTACTCCAAAAAAATTCTTTTGATTTTATTAAATTAGATTTTTTTAATTGTTGAATGTTATAGTGTATTGTTGGTAGTGGTACTTTTAGTTTTTCTGAAAGTTCTGATTCTGTAGCTTCCTTGTTTTTTGTTATGTAAGCTAAGATTTTTTGTGCTGTTTTATTTGAGAGGGCATCAGCTACTGCTTTTGAATCTTTCATAGATAATAGCATTAATGTTTCTTCTTCCATTGTAAAATTAGTTTAATTATGTTGTTTATAAAGGTTATTTTAGGTTTAAGTTTAGTTGAATTTATTTAGTTGGCTTCAATAGAGAAACCTTTTTAAAACTATTAATTTGCTTACTTTTGTGATGGAAAATGATAAGACAGCCCATTTGTGTGCTTCTCGCGCATGTAGATCATGGAAAAACTTCTATATTAGATCGCATTAAAGAGAGTTCCATTGTAACAAAAGAGGCTGGAGGAATCACACAAAATATTTCTGCACACACCATTGAATTAGAAAATATTAAGAAAATCTGTGGTGTTTTGTTAAAAAACGCTAAGTTAACCATACCAGGTATATTATTTATTGATAGCCCAGGACACGAGGCTTTTACTACATTACGGAAAAGGGGGGGAAACATAGCTGATATTGCGATTTTGGTTATTGATATTAATGAAGGTTTAAAACCTCAAACAATTGAAGCTATTGAAATTTTAAAGCAATATAAAACTCCATTTGTTATTGCTGCAAATAAAATTGATGTTTTAGGTGGCTGGAAATCTCAACCAGAGAAACTAATTTTACAAAGTATATTTGAGCAAGGTGAGGAAGTTAGGAATTCTATTGATATGAAACTTTATGAAATTGTTGGTAAGTTATCTGAGCAGGGTTTAAATTCTGAGAGATTTGATAGGATAAGGGATCATACTAAAGAAATTGCAATTATACCTATTTCTGCTAAAACTGGAGAAGGGTTTCCTGAGCTTTTGATGGTTTTGTCTGGTTTGGCACAAAAGTTTTTAGAGGATAATTTGAATATTGATGTTAAGGGTTCTGCTAAAGGTACCATTTTAGAAGTAACAGAAGAAAAAGGCATTGGTAAAACTCTGGATGTTGTTATTTATGATGGGACCATAAAACAAAATGATAAATTACTTATTGGTGCTATTGGTAAACCTATTGAAACAAAGGCTAAATGTTTGTTTAAGATTGAAAAAGGGAAATGTGTTGCAATTGAAGAAGCACATGCTTCTGCTGCTGTTAAAATCTCAGGGCCGGATTTAGATGATGCTGTTCCTGGGATGCCTATTCGTGTTGCCAATGAAAATGTTGATTCTATTAAAAAAGAATTAATGGCTGAAGTTGAAGAAGCAATAATTGAGACGGATCAAGAAGGGATTGTTATTAAGGCAGACACACTTGGTTCATTGGAGGCTATGACTTTTTTACTTCGGGGAAAAGGAATTAAAATAAAAAAAGCTGGGATTGGTGATATTATTAAAGGGGACTTGATGGATGCTTGTTCTGAGGAAAATGAGTTGAATAAATTAATTCTTGGTTTTAATGTAAAAGAATGTGAAAAAGACAAAGACATACATGTTATTACAAATAATGTTATTTATAAAATAATAGAAGATGCTGAGAAATGGTTGGAAGTTAGGGCTAAAGAGATAGAGGGGAAAAAATTAGGAGATTTAGTTAAACCGTTTAAATTTGAAATATTAAAAGATCATATTTTTAGGCAAAATAATCCTGCTATTGTTGGGATTGAAGTTTTAGCTGGGACTGTTAAAGCTAATACTCAAGTTACTAAAGATGGCTCTAAGTTATGTAATTTGAAATCTTTGCAAGATGGTAAGGATAGTCTTAATGAAGCTTCTTTTGGAAAGCAAGTTGCTGCTTCTTTGACGGGGGTTACTGTTGGTCGTCAGATTAATGAAGGCGATGTTTTATATTCTGATATTCCTGAAGATGATTTTCGTAAGTTGAAAGGATTGGTTAAATATTTGGATTCTAAGGAAAAAGAAGTTATGAAAGAAATAGCCGAAATGAAACGTTCTGATAACCCTACTTGGGGTGTATAGTTTCAAAAACAATAACCTTTATAGGTTTTATATCTTTTCCGATTTATATGCGATTTAATTATTTATTATATCCCTCTGCTCTTGAAAAAATTAGACAATCTGGGATTGGAAAAAGGGTAAAAAAACTCAAAGAATCTGAAGATGGGCTCCCATATATTGGAGGGGCTATTTTTGATGGAGATCTAGTTAGATCTGTTCAGGATTTAAAAGAACGTGGATTTTACGAGCATCTCCCAAGTGATTTTGTAAGATTGTATAAAGAAACAATGAATGGGATCTTAAAGGGCCCTGAAGATTTTTTCTGGACAATTCAAAGGCCGGTAGATACTACTAAAGAACCCTGTAATTTGGAGGACTTATTATTATTTTCGGGGGAGCTTGCTTCAATGGTTTTAAAACCAGATGAAATTTGGGAATATTCTAAATTTGGATTTTCTTCACCATCTGAATTTGTCACAACTGTTAGTACTTTTATAATGCAACAATCAAAAGCAATTTTCAGAGAAGGATATAAATGGACTAGAAAACGAGATGATGGATCGGGGATAGTTACTGAAATTACAGGAGATGATAATTCTGATTTGAGAATATATCAAACAGATATTGCACCATATACGACAATTGATCCGTTCGGTAGTGCTATCGAAATGAGACCTGAAATAGATGCAGATAAACATACGGTTGCAGCTTATCATACAACAGAAGGATCATTATTGGTTGTTGTAATGAAATACATTGAACAACAAGGGATTCTTGCAGAGTATCAAAAAGATGAAGCCAAAAAAATTATTGAATGGGGGCGTTCGCTAGGTCAAGGAGGTGGAACCTGTACCGAACATTTTGAGGGGTTTGAAGAAAATCCGATGATGTTTTTTGTTGCCCATGGCATTCCAATCCCTCAATTAAACGAACGAAATGAAACAGAACAACACACCACTTTTTGGTTACCAACTGCAGGAGAAGGAGCTTATGGAGGGTATATATCTCAAAATGGGGACTTTGTTTTATCCTATCAAAGTGGAGATAGTGTGAGAAATCCTGCTAAGCCTGTTAGCATGCGATTTTTACCAGAAGATGCAGAATATTTAGTTAAGGGATTAATTTATCAATCTGCTAAAGGTCTTGGCAGAACATCTGCAAAACAGATCTTAGATATATTAGCATATAGATATTCTTCAAAATTTGAGGAAGATCAAGAAAAATTTAAACAATAGTTATTTTACTTTAATAGTACAAAAACATAAAAATTAGCGAAAGGTTTAAATAATTAAGCCATTACTATTGTATTACAATGGTAATGGATACAGTTCAAGTAAGATTAAGTCATGGGTTGATTGAAAGTATGGATGGTTTGGTGGATACTGGTATTTATTCAAGTAGATCTGACGTTGTAAGAGATGCTGTTAGGCGATTAGTCTTGGATAAATTAGTGGGGATCATTCCAAATACTGGTGATTCAGTTAAAGAAATGAGAAAAATTAAAAAGAAGTTGTCTAAAGAGATAAAAAGTTTCAAAGATGTTGAAGAGATTAACAGATTAATTGATTAACTCTTCTGGTTTGTAAACTTCAATATGCTTTTTTGCGAAAGCAATTAAGTCTTTATCTCTTGTGATTAATGAAATTTTCAATCTTTTTGAGATTGCAACGTGAAGATAATCATAGAAACTTATCTTAAACTCTTCTTCGTCTTCAAATTTTCTTGCTAAATCATAATCTTTGGGGACTGTCTTAATTATCTTTATTGATTCATTGTCTTTAAAAAATTTCATTACATAATTTAATTTTTTTTCAATTTTGAATGAAAGTTCTTTTATCACGATTGTAGAAACAATAATATCATTATCTTTTTCTAAAAAATCTTTCGCTAATTGCCAATATGGTACTCCTTTAGTTGAATCTCCTTCTTTTTTGAAGAGATTTATCCATATACAAGAGTCGACATAATAAGTTTTTTGTGCCACAACTTTAGCACGAAAGTTCTACTTAATAAAATTAACTAAATGGCACCGAATCGATCGAAACTAATCGCTGTTATGTCTCCCGATAGAAACGAATTGGAGAAAGTTTTTAAGTCGGCCTATTTATGAGATAATTCCATAGCCACTTGGCATGTTTCTTCTAGAGTAGAAAGTATGGGGCGATCTGGACAATCTTGGGAAAATCTTCTTCGAATATATTTAGATCCAGTAAATCCTTCTTCAATGCCAACAACAAAATTTATCCCATATACCTCATGCCACATTTTCCATTCAGCCAATTCAAATCTAGATGTTTGTGCATAAGCACGATAACATTTATGATCCTTTTCTTTTGCCAACCAAAATAAAACAGCACCATTTTTGGCAGCTCTTCGCAAATGAAAAGTTTCCCAATCAACTTGTTTATTATACATTTCTTTTGTAAACTTTCCTTCTTGAAATTCTTCTAGTCTCCTAGGGGATGCAACATAAATATCATTTGAATGAGAAATAATATACTTTGTAGCATCAAATTGCCATTTGGGGGCCCCTTGAATAGGGCCAGCAAGAAAAATCATTGGGCTATCGTGACTTAATGATTTAAGGTAATTTGCTGGCACAATTAATCTAGTCATGTTATTAAGAAAATTATATAACTATATAAATATTATCAATGCCGAGGCTTTGGGACATTAGAACTACGCCCCTTAAACAAAGAAATATAGTTTTTTTGTTCATATGTCCATTGGATGAATTGGAGTAATATTTTTCAAACAAGTACAAATTATTTTGATATAGAAAGCTTTTTAAAATAACTAACTTCTCAAAAACTAAAATGTTTGTTATAAATGATCCAAAAACAGGGAAATCTTACAAGAAGGAAGGAGATTGCCAGATCTATATGAGTAAGAAAATCGGTGATAAAGTAGAAGGAAATGGTATTGGAATGAAGGGTTATGAATTAGAAATAACTGGGGGGTCTGATTCAGAAGGATTTCCTATGAGAAAAGATGTTTCTAGTTATGGTAGAAAAAAACCATTGGTTGTTAGTGGAGTTGGTGCTAAAGCTAAGGATAAAGGCATTAAACAGCGTAAAACAGTTCATGGTAATCTTGTTGATGAAACTATAAATCAGCTTAATTTGAAGGTTATTAAGTTTGGGAGAGATGAAATTGAGAAGGCTTTAGGTCTTGTTGTTGAGGAAGAAGCTAAGCCAACAGAGAAAGTTTCTGAAGAAGAGGTAAAAGAGGAAGTTAAAGAAGTTCCAGCTAAGGAAGAGAAACGTAAAACTGAAGAAAAACCAGTTGAAGAGAAAAAAGAAGAGATTCCTGAAAAGAAAGTAGAGGCGCCTCAAGATGAGAAGAATTGATAATTCTGTTGAAAGAGAAAAAATTGATGGTTTTGGAGCGAGGGATAATCTTTTAGGTCTTTGCGAATTAGATGGTATTGAGTTATACAGAAATGCTTCGGAGTTAAAACTTGATATTAATGGTTTTAGCTTTGTTGACTTTATTTTTGGCCCATTTTCAACACCGATTACGAGTGGCAAATATGAAGTAGATTCTCCTGAAAAAGGGTATCTTATTAATTACTATAATTCTCTGGGTATAAATATGCACAGGGGAATATATCGCGGAAACGATTTAGTACTTTCGAAATGGGGGGGAGATCATGTTTTTTTACATAGATTAGATATGGTCCCTACTGGATATGGAGATCATGTTAGATTTTTTAGAATAGAAGGGTAACTTTTTTATAGATTTAATTCTTTAATATTTTATGGGAAAACGAGTTATGATCTGTCCGAAGTGTAAAAGTAGAGATGTTTCACCAGATTTATCTTTAGGGGCTTATGGTTCT
This sequence comes from archaeon, assembly GCA_021107835.1. GTDB lineage: Archaea > Nanobdellota > Nanobdellia > SCGC-AAA011-G17 > PNOQ01 > JABJPM01. The sequence goes on along the minus strand of JAIOSD010000023.1, from coordinate 8,905 downwards.
GGGACACTTTTTAATTCTTTTAAATGCAATAAATGTGGATATACTGGACAATTTTTTATTGAATTAGATGAAGAAGAACTGAGGAAGATGAAAAAATAAAAGATATTCAAGAAAAAATAAAAAAATTTTGTGAAGAGAATGATTTAAGTAAGTCTCCAGATTCTGAAAATGACTAACGAAACTATTATAAATGCACTATTTTTTAGAAAGTTACATGGTTAAAGCAAAAAAAGATGAATTAGTACCAGAAATCAGTATTGAATTAGTTGGTCATGTTGATCATGGTAAGACTACTTTGTTAGAACGATTAAGTGGCAGATGGACAGATACCCACTCTGAAGAGTTGAAAAGAGGGATTACCATTAGATTAGGTTATGCTGATGCTATTTTTTATAAATGCCCAAAATGTAAAGGTTCAGATGCTTATCAATCTTCAGCAAAGTGTAAAAATTGTAAAACTGAATGTATGCCTCTAAGAAAAGTTTCTTTTATTGATGCGCCTGGACATGAAACTTTGATGGCAACTATGTTATCTGGAGCTGCAATTATTGATGCTGCTTTATTATTAGTTAGCGCAAATGAAGAGTGCCCTCAACCACAAACAAGAGAACATTTGATGGCTTTAGAAATTATTGGAGTTAAAAATATTATAGTTGTACAAAATAAAATTGATTTAGTTTCAAAAGAAGATTTGGTTAAAAATTATAATCAGATTAAAAAATTTTTAAAAGGTACTCTTGCTGAGAATGCACCGATTATTCCAATATCTGCCCAACACAATGTAAATATTGATGTTTTAATCGAAACTATCCAAGAAATATTTAAGACTCCTAAAAGGGATAAAAAGGCAGATCCTTTATTTTATATTGCGAGATCTTTTGATATTAACAAACCTGGAACATTGATAAAAAATATTAATGGTGGCGTTTTGGGTGGTACAATGGGCGTTGGAATGTTAAAACAAGGAGAGGCTATTGAAATTAGACCTGGATTGAAAAAAGAAAAAGAAGGAAAAACTATTTGGGAACCTGTTAAAACAGAAATTGTTGGTTTTGTTACTGGAGAAATTGATGTAAAAGAAATAACCCCTGGTGGTTCTGCTGCGGTTTTAACTAAATTAGATCCTGCTATTGTTAAATCAGATAGTTTAGTTGGGAATGTTATTGGTTTGCCTGAACATATGCCTGCAGTTTGGCATGAATTTAAGTTTAAACCAGAGTTGTTAGAAAGGATGGTTGGTGCCAAAGATGATTTAGTTGTTGAACCAATTAAGAAAGGAGAAACTTTGATGCTTAATGTTAATGCAACTGCAACTGTTGGTTTAGTTGTTGAGATTGGAAAAGATATGATACACACTAAATTAAAAAAACCTGTTTGTGCTAATAAAGGTGCTAGAATAACTATTTCTCGTATGGTTGGTGCTCGTTGGAGATTAATTGGGTATGGAAGTTTAGAATAAAGTTTATAAAGTCCTTTTTATTCTTTAAATTACAGTGATAAACCAAAGTGATGTTGATTTTATGTTGGATTATTTTGATTCAATGATTCTTTTTTATGAAATGAAAAATTCTTCTGAACCGGTGGATGGGGCGGTATTTAATTCTCTTGATAGAAAGGTTTGTGGACAAGAAAATATTGGTCGGCTTGGTGATTGCTTGGCAAATGCAAATGTTAAGCTTAAAAGATTCAAAATAAGAACCCAAGGAATAACAGATGAAAAAAGAGCTTATTTTGAACTTTATAATCTTGAGGGTTTTGTTTTAGAAAGAATAGTTGATCATGGGAATGCTGAAGGGTTAGATTTTGAAATTGATGTAAAAGATAATATATTTCCAGATGATATTCTAACAGTTGTTTCTTTTGATTTAAATAAATCCCTTGAATTTGTTTATATTATGCAAACTTATTCTGTTTATATATGTGATTTAATTAATAACCTTAGCAATAGAGATTACTTTATCGCCTTCTGAGAGTTTCATTATTCTTACTCCTTGTGTGTTTCTTCCTATTTTAGAAATATTTTTTGCTTGAGTTCTTATTAAAATTCCTTTTTTTGTTACAAAGATTAAGTCATCACCTTTATTTACTGAGCAGATTCCGACAACTTTTCCGTTTCTTGAAGAAGTTTTTATATTAATTACCCCTTTTCCACCCCGGTTTATTAACCTATAATCATTAATATCAGTTCTTTTACCATAACCATTTTCTGTAATTGTTAGTAAGGAATCTTTTGCTATATCCACTCCAATAACCTCATCTTTTACTAATCTAATTGCCCTTACACCCATTGAGTTTCTTCCGACAGGTCTTATTTGTTTTTCACTAAACCTTACTGCTAAACCATTTTTACTTGCAATAACTAATTCTTCCCCATCTTTTGTTAGAATTACATCTATTAACGAATCTTTTTCTTTAAGGTTTATAGAGATTATACCTCCTTTTCTTGGTCTAGAATATTCCTTTAATGAGGTTTTTTTTATTAAACCTTTTTTAGTCACCATATTTAGATACCAAGTTTCCTTGAATTGTGAAACTGGGATTATTGCTTTAATTCTTTCATCATTTGATAGTCTTAGTAAGTTAATTAGGTTTGTTCCTTTGGCATATCTTGATCCAGAAGGAATTGAATATGCTTTTGACCAATAAACTTTTCCTAAATTACTAAAGAAAAGTAAATAATCATGGGTGTTTGTAGTAAGTATATCTTCTACAAAATCTTCTTCCCTAGTACCTGTTGCTTTTATTCCTTTTCCACCCCTATTTTGTTGTCTATATGTGTCTATTGGTAATCTTTTTACATATCCTTTGTGGGTTATTGTCACTACAACATTTTCTTTTTTTATTAGGTCTTCATCTTCTATTTCTTCTTCTACATCTATTATTTTTGTTTTTCTTTCGTCACCATATTTTTCTTTTAATTCCTTTAGTTCTTTTTTTATAATATTGTATATTTTTCTTTCATCTTCTAAAATTATTTTTAGTTCTTCAATTAGTTTTAGTAAACTTTCATATTCTTTTTTTATTTTATCTGTTTCTAAGGACGTTAATTTTTGCAACTTCATCTCTAAAATGGATATTGATTGTTCCTTGGATAATTCAAACTTAGAAATTAATTGTTGTTTAGCAACTTCTACTGTTTTAGAGCCTTTTATGGTTTTTACAACAGCATCAATATTTTCTAGTGCTTTTTTTAATCCTAGTAAAATATGGGCCCTTGTTTCTGCTTTGTTTAAATCGAACTTTGTTCTTTTAGCTATTACATCTTTTCTATGAAGTATGAAATTTTCAATTAGTTGTTTTAGTGTGTGTATTTTTGGTTGTTTGTCTAAAAGTGCAAGATTTCTTATTCCAAATGTAGTTTCTAATTGAGTATGTCTATATAATTGATTTAGTATTAATTCTGGATTAGAATCTTTTTTTAGTATTAAAACTATCCGCATTCCCCTTCTATCTGATTCATCTCTTATGTCTGCTATGCCTAATACTTTTTTGTCTCTTACTAGGTTTGCTATGTTTTCTATTAAAGTTGTCTTATTAACTTGATAGGGAATTTCTGAAACTATAATTTTTTTATCTTCTACTTCACAAACTGCCCTTATTTTTATTGAACCAATTCCTGTTTTGTATGCTTTTCTTATTCCGCTTGTTCCAAGAATTTGTGCTCCTGTTGGAAAGTCTGGCCCTTTTACAAAGTTTAATAATTCCTCTATTTTTATTTCTGGATTTTCTATTTGTGCTACTATTGCGTCTACTATTTCTGTGAGATTATGCGGTGGCATGTTTGTTGCCATACCAACTGCAATTCCTGTTGAACCATTGACCAATAGATTTGGAAGTCTTGCTGGCAGGACTACAGGTTCTGTTAAACTATCATCAAAGTTTGGTGTGAAAGGTACTGTATCCTTTTCTATATCTTTTAATAATTCTTCTGCTATTTTTGACAATTTTGCTTCTGTATATCTTTGAGCAGCTGGAGAATCCCCGTCGATTGATCCAAAATTTCCATGCCCATTAACTAAAGGATATCTTAAAGAAAAGTCTTGTGCCATTCTAACTAGAGATTCATAGACCGCAAGGTCTCCATGAGGATGAAATTTTCCAAGCGTATCTCCAACGATTCTTGCGGATTTTCTATGTGGTTTGTTGTGGAATAATCCCAACTCTTTCATAGCATATAGAATTCTTCTATGGACTGGTTTTAATCCATCTTTTACATCTGGAAGCGCCCTTCCAACTATAACAGACATAGCATAATTTAGATAAGATTCTTTCATTTCTTGTTCTATTCGCCTTATTTGTATTTTATCAGTCATATTTTAATATCCATATTTTTTAATTTTTTTAATAATTGTTTATATCCTGTAAATTTTATACAAGTAATTCCTGTGTTAGAATACTTTTCTATTGTGTCTGGATGATCGTCTACGAATATTATATCTTCTCTTTCTACACCAAGTTTTTTTAGCATTAAATCAATTGCATCTGGATGAGGTTTTGCTACATGTTCTTTGAAACTTGTAATAACCTCTGCAATTTCTTCAAAATTCCATAGTTTTTTGTCTTCGTTGTATAGATCCTCTATTGTGTTTGTTAATATTCCAATCTTATAATTTTCTTTTAGTGTTAGTATTAGATTTTTCATATCTTCGTCTAATTTAATTTCTGCTAGAAACTTTTTCTTGACTTCATCTTTTGTAGCTTTTGTAGCTTTTGATATTGTTTCATAAAAATCTTCCTGAGTTATCTCTCCTGTTTTTGCTTTGTTCCACTCTGGAACAAACTTTTGGAATACTTCTATATCATCAAAAACTGCGTGGAAGATAACCCCTCCTAAATCAAATACTATTGCTTTTATCATTTTGTTAATTTACAAAAGTATACTATACCAACCCCCTTTATTTCTTCTACTTTTAGTTTTGCTTTTTTGAAAATATCTCTTAGTTCTTTTTCACTGAATTGTTCTGAAATATTATCCCCTAGTGATTCATCGAAGGTTACAGTTCCATCTTCATCAATTTTTTTTATTGGGATCTTTAGTTTTTTGTAGATTTTCATTCTTTCTGGTAATGCCTTTTCAGAATATGTGCTTATGATTATTTTTCCATTTTCTTTTAGAACCATTTTCATTTCTTCTAGAATTCTGAATTTTTTATCTGCAAAATTATGAAAAACGCCTAAAGAAATTATAAAATCAAAAGAATCCTTCTCAAAAGGTAAATCAGACGCTTCTGCTAAAAGTATTTTTATGCCCTTGTACAGATTAAATCTTTTTATGGACTCATTTACTACAATTTTATCATGATCTATTCCAGTTATGGTTTTAGTTATAGGAAAAAGATCATTCATACTTCTTCCATTTCCACAACCAATATCTAAAACCTTTGAATCTTTTTTTATATTTTTTATTAAATATTTTTTTTCTTCCTCAAACCACTTTTTATAAGAGTCTGGTAACTTCATTAATAACTCATCCCAATAATCCATATTTGATTTAGATGTCAAGGTTTTTAACCTCCCCCGCATTAGATTGTATAAATTCTCTTCTAGGTTCAACTTTATCCCCCATCAAAGTACTGAATGTTTGATCTGCAAGTACTGCATCTTCTATTGTAACTTGTTTTAAAATTCTTTTTTCTGGATCCATTGTGGTTTCACTAAGTTGATTTGCATCCATCTCTCCAAGACCTTTGTAACGTTGAATAGGAACTTTTTCTCCTTTGGTTAGTTCTTTTAATTCTTTGTCTGTATAACAGTAAGTTATTTGCTTTCCTTTTTTTATTCCATATAATGGGGGCATTGCTATGTAGAGATATCCTGCATTAATTAGTTCTTTCATGTGTCTGTAAAAGAAAGTTAAAAGTAATGTTGTAATATGTGCACCGTCAATATCTGCATCTGTCATTATTATTACTTTGTGATATCTTGCTTTTTCTATATTAAATTCTTCTCCAACACCTGCACCTATTGCTGAGATCATTGTTGCAATTTCATTATTGTTGAATATCTTATCCATGCTTGCTTTTTCTACATTTAATATTTTTCCTCTTAGTGGTAGAATTGCTTGAGTTTCTCTAGAACGTCCTTGACGGGCACTTCCCCCTGCCGAATCTCCTTCCACCAGAAAGATTTCTGATTTTGCAGGATCTTTTTCTTGACAATCTGCTAATTTTCCTGGCAGAGAGCCAGATTCTAAAGCCGACTTTCTTCTTGTTAAGTCTCTAGCTTTTCTTGCTGCCTCTCTTGCTTTTGCAGCTGAAATAGATTTTTCAATTATTGTTTTTGCTACTGATGGATTTTCTTCAAAAAACGTAGATAATTGTCTTGTTACTATATTGCTTGAAATTCCTTTTATTTCTGAGTTTCCAAGTTTTGTTTTTGTTTGTCCTTCAAATTGTGGTTCTGGAACTTTTATAGAAATAACACAAGTTAGCCCTTCTCTTAAATCATCTCCGGTTAGTTTTACACCATTTATTTTTTTCTTTTTAATATAATCATTAACTACTCTTGTGAGTGCTGTTTTAAATCCAGAAACATGTGTTCCCCCTTCAACTGTATTTATATTATTTACAAAGCTGAATAGTTTTTCAACATAACCAGCATTATATTGCATTGCAATTTCTAATTCTACATCTTTATTTTTTTTGTTAAAATAAATTATTTCTTCGTGTAATTTTTCAGTATTTTTGTTTAAGAATTCTATAAAATTTATTATTCCATCTTCTGTGTAAAATTTATCTTGCTTGTCTGTTCTTTTATCTATTAAGTTTATTTCTAATTTTTTGTTTAAGAATGATAGTTCCCTTAATCTACTAGCTAAGATATCATATTTAAATTCTGTTTCTTGGAATATTTCTGGATCTGGGATGAATTTTACTGTTGTTCCTGTTTCTTTTGTTTCTCCAATAATCTTTAATTCTGAATTTGTTTTTCCTTTTGTATAGGTTTGTTGGTAAACCTTTCCATCTCTTTTTACTTGTACTCCTAAATTTTTTGATAAAGCATTTACAACAGAAATTCCTACCCCATGTAATCCCCCAGAAACCTTGTAAGAGTCTTTGTCGAACTTTCCACCAGCATGTAAAACTGTCATAACAACTTCTAAAGCAGATTTTTTTTGGGTTTTATGCATATCTATTGGAATTCCCCTTCCATTGTCTTGTACTGTGATAGAATTATCTTGGTTTATTGTAATTGTTATTTTATTACAAAAGCCAGCCATTGCTTCATCTATGGAATTGTCTACTGCTTCGTATACTAGGTGATGTAATCCTCTTAGTCCAGTGTCTCCTATGTACATAGCAGGTCTTTTTCTTACTGCTTGAAGTCCTTCTAAGACCTTTATTTGGCTGGCATCATACTGACTAGTTTTTTTTGTTTCCATTGTAAAAATTTCTCATAAATCTAGTTAAAAAAAGTGTAACTAGTATATAAATGTTTCTGCAAGAATTCTTGGGTTAGGGGGGCTGTAGTGGCAAAATGTGGTTTTCTTGTTTTTGTTTATAAATGGTTGTTTTGGGAACTATTTGTTTCAGTTGGTGTGGAAAATAAATGGGTACTTTCGTTAATTTAATAAAAATCAATTTCAATTTAACCCTTGTTATATGGGGGGACTACAATGCGTGGTCTAGAAGCGAAGGAGTAATTTTTTGGGCTTGCCTATTATTTTTTATTTTGGGGTGGAAAGAGTGCCCTTTCTAACTTAAAAGTGGTTACAAACCAAAAAGTTTATAAATGGTATATAATTAACAATTTTAATATGGCAGGAGAACAAACACAACCCCAATTTATCTTTTGGGTAAAAGAAGCAGGAGTTTTTAGACCTGCTGAACCAAAAATGCCTGAAAACTATATAGGGTATAATTTGGAAAATAATATTGAATTAGGAGAAAGAGAAATTTCTCCAGAATCATTAAATTTAGTAAGTTCGGTTTATCTTGGACCTGTGAATATTTTTGAAGAAGATATGGGGACTCCGAGGAGTAATGAAGCTTTTGAGAGATTAAAACAACATAGATATAATATGGCTTATGGGATAGTAAGACTTGCTGAAGAGGTAGCAAAAGAACAAATTGTCCCATATTTTGCAGTTAATGTTGTCAAAACATCTAAAGAAAGAACTTGGAAATTTGTACAACAGGAGAGATTGTATGACGAAATGATTGAAAAAAACCCTTCTTTGGTAGGTAAATTTGATAAACTAAGAGAATCAATAGAGTTTATTCTTCATCCTACAGCACAATTATATGTTCCAAGAGAATAAAACGTTTCGGTTTCTATTATTTTAAAGAGCACTCTTTGGGGTGGCTTAATTATATCTGCGAGCTCAAAAAATTATTGGATTTAATTTCTGTTATATTCGTCTGACCAAAAGGAAGCCATAAAATTTAGTGCAACATTCTGAAGGAAAATTTTAGAGTTTGGGGTTAGGGCGTATTTTATGGGTTGGCGTCGTATCTTGAAAGTAGTAAATAACCGAAAGGTTTAAATACTAGCTATATAATGCATTGTTTATGGTAAATCAAAGTAAAGCAAATGACCCAAGATTTTGGAAAAAATGGAGGGATTCTGGAGCAGTTGGAACTATTGAAGATACTTGGAAGAGAAATCCTCATTTTGAAAATTATATTAGAAAAGTAGGTTTTGTTGAAGGTGGACTTATGAGTTTCGAATCTGAAGCAAGACAATTAGCTGAACAGTATGGCTTACCTCTTCAAGCTTTAGAAGTGGCCTTACCAATTGGAAGACAAAAAGAATCTGAAAGAAAAATTGCCGTTTATGGAGCAAAGTAATTTAAGACGCCACCCCCTTTTTTATAAATTTTTCAAATTTTAATTTGACTAACTTTTAGCCAGTATTAAATGAACCTTTAATTTCACTAAATTGATATAATACTATATAAAATAGG
>JAIOSD010000038.1 GCA_021107835.1 archaeon | reverse complement strand
TCAAAAGGACAAAACCCAAAGAAAACAGCATAAAAAAGTCTGGGAATACAAATCAAAATGATGGTTTATTGTCGGAGAGTAAGCAAGGAGAAAGCTCAAAATGAAAAGCACCTTTCAAACCACACTTATTGAAGAAAGAACAAAACCTTATATTGTAAGCAGAAGCTTTAATTCTATTAAATTTAAGCAGTATAGCTCTATGTGTATCCCTGAACTTATACTGGATTAACTCCTGGTGTGCACGTAAACCTTATATCTTTACTAGTTCTAAGCTTCTCAGCATTTCTATTAGAAATAACCACTCCATTAATTATAGCAATTTTCATAATCTCCATGGCAATAACCCATACTTTTTTAGATACAATTCCTGCGATTTTCCTCGGTGCTCCCGAAGAAGAAACAGCCCTCTCAATCCTTCCAGGGCATAAAATGCTTTTAGAAGGACGAGGATACCACGCGATTATCCTAACATTAATAGGTAGTTTGTTTAGTATAATCTTAGCAATATTACTTTCTCCAATAATAGCAACAGTAATCAACAAAATATATCCAACTCTTTCACAGTTCATGGGCTATATCTTAATCGCTGCTTCATTATTCTTAATTACAAAAGATGCAAAATCAAAATATTGGGCTTTTATAGTTTTTATGTTAGCAGGAATTTTAGGGATTGGTGTATTAAACATGCCATTATTAAAAAATCCTTTATTCCCTTTACTCTCGGGGATGTTTGGAATTAGTGCATTATTAATTAGTTTATCGGACAAAGTAAAAATTCCAAAACAAGAAATATCAGATTTGAAAATAAGTAAAAAAACAATAACTAAAGCAGTAAGCGCTTCATTCGTCGCAGGAGGACTGTGCAGCTTTCTACCAGGACTAGGCCCAGCCCAAGCAGCAATCCTAGGATCACAATTAACAAGAAAGCTAGGTAGCGAAGGTTTTCTAATTTTAGTTGGAGGATTAAATACAATTAATATGGTTTTAAGTTTTATTGCACTTTTTATTTTAGATAAAGCAAGAAACGGTGCAATAGTTGCAGTATCACAAATAATAGATACCCTTACATTAAACAACTTAATTTTGTTCTTTGGTGTAACTTTAGTTGTAGCAGGAATAGCCACTTTTTTAACAATAAACATAGCAAAGATATTCTCTAAAATAATGTCAAAAGTAAATTATACAGCAATCTGTCTTTTCATAATTGGATTAATATTTACATTAACAATAGTACTTTCAGGGGTATACGGCATTCCAGTTTTGTTAGCCTCTACAGCCTTAGGAATCCTTCCACCACAATTAGGAGTAGGAAGAAATCACTTAATGGGATGTTTACTTTTACCAGTTATTTTGTATTTTATTTAATTCGAACCTCGATTACATCTAGCATAATAAAGATCATTTCTTTGACCATATTTATTCCTAAAAATAAATTCAGAATTAACTAACTTATTATTCGGACCAACAAGTTTTGGATCCTTTCCAACAATAATTCTAAAAACATTAGTTAAATAATGAAAAGTGTGATGATATTCTCCATAAACCCACCCATCAGTCTGTTTTCTAATTTTTTCTCTTTTTGTCAGTTCTTCTAAACCCATAAAAAAAGTTAATTAAATGAAACTTATAAAACTAACTAAAATCCCTTGTCATTTTGTACTTTATTTGAAAACAACTAAAAAAACTATTGTCCACCAATAGGTTCTTCTATCATTTTAAGTCTACCAAATACCTGAGACCATAACTGATTAACTTTTTGTATTAATCCCTGTATAACCCCCCAATTACTATCTGATTTCTTATAGATTTTGAGATTATCAATAGCAAAATTAATATCACAATTACTTTGAGCAGAATTACTATTAATATATAATCCAGATAAATATTCTGGAGCTTTATTATGATAACTAACATCTTCTTCATAGATAATGGTCCCATTAGGTAATAATAATTCTGATTTAATCGACTCCCGATCTATTGTAGTAGTGTAATGATATGTTCCCGTTTCATTAAATATAAAAATATAATCTCCCCCATTATCAACTATATCCATCCTATTTTCACATAAACGTAAGCCATTACCTTCCCCAATTGTAAAATCAAATTCCAAGGTATCTCCCCATTCAGAACCATACATCATATTGAATCCTATCCCTGACCCAGAGTAATGATCTCCTCTTATCTTATAAGTCTCTGTTGTCGAATCCCAACCACAATGGTCCCAGTTATAAGGATAACTATCATCAAACCAATTAATTTCACAAATTGCAATAAGCCAATGTTGATCGGTAGAGAAATCATCTTCAAAATACAATAAATGATCTGTTGCCATAGATAACTTTGGTTCAGAACAACCCATAACAAAAACAAAACTAACTAAAAAAATAATAAACATGCTTTTTTTCATAATATCATCCCCACCCATCTATTAATAAAAAGAATATTATAAAGTATATAAAACTAACTGAAAAAATCCTTCAACCCACTTTGCTTCTCAGGATCTTTCCCAAACACCGATTCAATTCTCTCTTTCAACAACTCAATTGCTTGCATAGAATAAGGAGGCAACTTATACTGGGAAGCCAAATATAAAGTATGACCCAAGTATTTAGTAACAGAACCTTCAGAAATAGTAAACAATAATTTTCCACCACACCTAGTACACTTCCCAACCAAAGGAGGCCTACGAAATTTCTCATTGCATTTAACACATCTAAACTGCTGCATACTAAACTTACGCAAATTACCTTTCAAATCCCTAATAAAATGCCTTTCAATAACTAAACGTGCAACATCATCCTCATCAACAGCACGGATCTTATCTGCCAAAGCCATTTGCCCTTCCACTTTCTCCTTCATAGTTGGCAGTAACTTATAGGAACTACAAAGAACACCTGCGTTTATATCATTAGTTGGATGAGTAAATCCAAAACCCTCAAAAGGAGAACCACTATCTAACTTATTCTGAACAGTTTCTATTTTAATATCCCACGGATACTTAAATTCCGAACATGCTTTATAAAATTCCAATGGGTAGCTCCAAGAAACACCCATACTATAAACTTGATCATCTACTTCAGTAGGTTGTAAATGAGTGGTCAAAATCAATGGTTCATCTTGGGTTGCACCTCGATGACCACCTAATAATTTTCTTGAAAAATTTAATAAAGCATCCATTAAAAACATTATTCCTGCTTCATCACCATCACAATCTCGCCTCATAATTGAATGTAAATAAGGGTGGGCAACCAACCCCTGCATTTTAGAAAATCCAATAATCCTACATACAATCCCTGCACAAGTGTGTGGGCTTAACCCAACCACCAAGTGTCCGATTAAATCTGATTTATCTTTTATATTGTAAAACTTTTCTACCCCATAAAACTTTTCTAAAAGATCATCAATAAAATTAGCCACCCTATATAAAATAACATCTGCACCCTCCTCCAAAGAATCAGAAGGAGAAGGCAAAATAACATCTTGGGCCTTAATCTCTACTATTTGATCACCACTAATCAATTCACCACCATAAATGTCTTTATCATATCCCAACTCTTTAATTTTTTCTATAGAAGTACCAATTTCATTCGGTTTAAAATGGGTAATAGTCATTTCAGTCATATCAAACCTAATAGTTCCATCCTTGTTAACATTAATACTATGTATTGCTCTCAGAATTCCTTTAACCAAATTTTCAGGGGTGTGATCTACACTAATTGTACCCCTAACACCTTTTATCAAAGCAGGCATATCTTTTAGTCCAAGTTTTTTCTGTGCATTGTTTAAATATTTTTGTATTTGAATATCTTGCAATTTATATGGCATACAAGGACCATGTTGTTTACATTTTTCTTCATCCATTATTTTATTACAACTTTTACAAAAATATAATCTATCTGTTTTATTCTCACAAACTTCACAAACAGGATAAACAGTATCATTATTACATTTATTACATTTATATAATGGGATTTCTGCACTAACTTTCCCTTCTTCCATTGCTGCCTGAAAAGATCTTAATCTCCCCCCCTCTTCTCCAACTGGAAACAGAACATGAGGACTTCCAGTAAGTTTTCTCATTTTTCCTTTTTCAGGCCTACCCATTCTAGCACCAATAAATATCCCAGATTTATCCCTTATTTCAACCTCAGAAAATTTATTAATCATTTTTAAAATATCTTTTTTTTCAGAAACCGCCCCAACCATTTTCTTAAATTTATCCTCTTCCCCATAAAATCCCAAATTAATCATAAGTGCAGAAGCCCAATTTCCTTCCAAAACAACAAACTCTTTATTAGATATTATATGCGGTACCCCTAACAACTCTAAAATCCTCTTGGGGTTTTCATATTCTTCAACTTTATAATTTAAGGGGAGTATAATCTTCTCTTCTTGTTTTTTTATTACCCCTCGCAATAACCACCCAATTAAAACCAAAAATTCCTTAATAGTAATAGATTTCCAATGGAAAATATATCTTGGATGCAAAGGTATTTTTAATCTTTTAGAAATCTCAAAAGCATCTTTAGCAGATAGTTTAGTTAGTAAGGGATTATTAAACAACCCCTTAAGCAAAGGTAATTTAATTTTTGTTAACTTTTCTATCTCTTCGGGAGTTTTACTTGTTGCTTCCACTTCCTTAAACCACCATTCCTCACAATAACCAACAGGATACAACATAGAACCCCTATCTAAAAAATCTCCATAATCCATTAAAATATCTCCAAGATACAACACTTCCTCGACATCCTTATTCACTTTCTCCGCACTTTCTTGGCTCTCCAATCTCAAAACACAACCATTTTTTAATTTAACAATCGGACCTTCAATAGAATCGCAATATACAACTGTATTCCCTTTTTTAGGCCTTTCAGGCTTAAGTTGTGTTCCAGAAGCAACATATCCATCAAGCACAACTCCAGTTGCAGGGTGCAATGCATCTACTGAAAAGCCAGACATTCTTGTACGACCATACCTTAATCTAAACCCCCCACTTTCTAAGGGGTGTCCAAAAACAGGTCTACCTGCAACAATATCCTTAATAAACCCATAATCTGGAAGGATTTTTTCCCCCACATCTTCTTTTTTTATTATTTTTTTGGCTCTAACCTGTTCTTGTAATTTAATAAACCCATCAACAAATTTCCAATCTTTCATATCTACTTGATCACACCATTTAGAAAATTTCCCCCAAAACTTCTTCCATTTCAAAGCAAGACCTTCTCCAACAACAAGACAAAATCCATTCCTCAACTTGTTGGTACTTACCCTTGGTAGATCTTTATAATTGGGCACCTCAATTTTCTCACTAGCATCCCCTTCTATCTGCAAAGGAAGAAATTTAGTGATATAATCTGACTCTTCTTCCGAAGGCATATATTGCAAATTTGTAATTCTATCATTAAAGAAATCTAATTCAGAAAAAGTTCTCTTAATTTCATCTTCCGTTGGATCATAAGCTTGATACCCCATTTGCCTCCTAACATAATCTGCACAAGCTACAAAAAAGCAAGTGGCAGTAGTTCCAGCACTCCGAATTGGACCCCCAAAATAAAGTGCAAAATATTTTCCAGAACCATCTAATGTATCTTTTAACTCCAACCTAACAAACCCCTCTAAAGGGGAAGCTACAACCCCATTTGTAATATATGCTAAACCAACTCTCAAACCAACTTCAATAGCTTCCTTCTCATCCTCAAACTTACAAAACATTTGCTTTGCCACCTCTACAGATAATAAAAATGCAATTATTGGATGTTGTATCCCATATTCTTTCTCCAATTCAATAATTCTCTGACTAACTCCAGAACCAGCCAATTGGGGCGCTACAACACTAATTAATCCCTCTACCCTTTCCGCCATATTTTTTGCGATAGGAATTTCAACCTTATCAACAGGATCATACCCTTTAGCTCTCGCTTTATTAGCAACCAAATAAGCCTTAGATACTTGATTATCCAATTTTTCAAAATATTTTTCAAAGTTTTTAGACATTTTTAATCATAAAATTTCATAAGCTTCACATCTCTTGTTTTTAAGTTAATAATTGGTACCCTACCTGGCACTGGATTATGCCCGCCCTTAAGCTGATATTTTGTTTTTGTTTCCCAACAACTTCCAGAAAGAAAGGTGGTTTTCCCATATTGACCCATACTAAATTTATGGGCATGGCCACACATAAAAAAATCTGGAACCTTTTTTATTACCAAACCATCTCTTTTTGGATCTACAATAAACAATGTTGAAGTATGGCTCGGAGAAAGATGTCTTTTTTGTAACAAAAATTTCATAGTTGTATCTACTTTATCATAACCCCCCTCAATTCTTAAACGATCTACTTTATCAATATAATAACTAAACCCGAACCCATGATATAATAATATATCAAAACCTAAAAACCCCCCACATGCACCCACATTAACAACAGAAGGATTGCTCACAAAAGTTATATTAGGCAAATCAAGTAAATTTCCAGCATACTTCTTGTCTAATTTAGGTTGCGGTTCAGCCAATCTAACAGAATCATGATTACCTGGCGAAATAATGATCTCAATATCTTCTCTAACCATACCAAACAGTTCAGTAACTCTTTTAAACTGATCTTTGATATCTATAATCTTTAATTCCTCTTCCTGCCCAGGATAGACTCCAACCCCCGCAATAATATCTCCAACAACAAACAAATATTTAACAGATTTAGCAACTTTCTTTTGTTCAAATGTACCAGTTTCTCCATTCAACCAATTTATAAATTTAATAAATTCATCTTCCAAAAAATTTTTAGACCCAAGATGTAAATCAGAAATTATTGCTACTGATTCATCAACTGGAGATTTTTTTATCTTAACATTATTCAGTGGAACATCAGGAAAAAATAGTTCATTAACAAAAACTATTCCATTCCCCATACTACCTACAATACCAATTACCTCATCCAATACCACATCTTGCGCTTTTCTATAATTTTCTTCTTTATTAGAGGTAATAAGAACCTTTATAGAACCAGAAGGATCCTCAATTTCCAACAAAATATTATTATTTTTTGTAATATCCTTACTAAGAACCAAACCAATTAAAGAAACCTTTTCTCTTTCCATCTTTCCAAAAACCCTATTAATAGAAATTGTATCTGAAAGTTCGAGTCTAGTTTGCAAAATTTTTCTTAAAAAATTATATCTTATTTTATAATGCTCCACAAAATCATGAACTTCTACTTTCTTCACATCATCTTCATAATCCTCCACTATTTTAACAGAACAATTATCTTTAATATTTGTATCAATTCTACCCTCTTCAATATCACAATATTTTTCCTTAAGTGCACTAATCAATCCCTTTGTTAAAATTGTTTCAGATAAAGGATTTATATGAGCACATATCAACTTCAAAGAATTATTATCTAAAATATCCAAAACATCAGGATCCAATAAATAACCTTTATCCATTAAAGATTTTATTTTTTCTTTCATAAACCCAACCATCCATTAAGCTGAGAAATTAAATTAGGGATACTTGATTGAGGCATTGCTAAACCTATTTCTTTGGTTCTACCATACCTCCCTTTACTAACTATTCTTGCATTGATTATTCCAAGCATATCTAATTCTGCAATAAGATCAGATAATCTCCTTTGTGTTAATGGTTTTAAACCACACATCTTACAGTGCTCACTATAACGATCATAAACATCTCCAGTAAAAAATCTTTCATTACCTTTCTTACCATATAGATCAAATATAGATAATAAAGTAAGTTGAGATTGTTTAGGCAACGTACTTATCACCTCTAAAACAAGATCATTCTCAATTTTAGATTCTGCAAAATCAATATGGCTTATCTTTAGTTCCATCTCTCCTGCCCTTTCTACCAATTCACCAGCAACCCTTAACAAATCTAAAGCCCTCCTAGCATCCCCATGTTCCCTTGCAGCATAAGCAGCACACTTTGCAATAACACCTTCAGAAATTGATTTTATTTTAAACGCCCTCTTTGCACGCTCATTTAAAATATCTTGTAACTGTAAAGCATTATAAGATGGAAAATTAATATCCTCCTCTGCTAAAGAAGATTTAACTCTAGGATCCAAATCATTTGCAAACCTAAGATCATTAGAAATACCCACAAAAGTAATTTGTGTATTTTTCAATTCAGCATTTATTCTAGTAAGATTATATAATATTTCATCACCTGCTTTTTTTACTAACTGATCTATCTCATCCAGAACTAAAATAACTTGATTTGGCCCTTTATCAATACCCTTTAAGAAAAGCCTATATATTTCATCAGTAGCCAATCCAGTAGTAGGGATATTCTTTTGCCCAAATTCCCTCGCAAGACTAGATATTAACCTATATTCTGTATCTGCAACTCGCTTCAATTTACAATTAATATAAACAATGTGTAAGGGTAATTTTTTTGTTTCAGCTAATTTTTTTAAATTATCAATAACATGCAAAACAGATAATGTTTTTCCAGTACCTGTTTTCCCATAAAGAAAAACATTAGATGGTTTTTCCCCCCTTAAAACCGGGGCAAGAATTCCGGCAATCTCTTTTATTTGCACCTCCCTATGAGGTATTGTATCCGGGGTATAACTAATCTGCAAAACTTTTTTATTTTCAAAAATAGATTCTTTCGAAAGATAATCTTCAAAGAAATTTTTTATGTTTCCCTTTACCATTTTAATAAAAATTATTCAAAAGATATTATTTAAACATTCATATTATTTAACATAGACACCGAGACCTATGTTTCCTATGGAACTAATTTTACAACTATTTTACCTATCTAACCCTTCAATTTCCTGTAGAAACTTTTGGATAGTAACATAAATAATATATATAATATATAATATATAATATAATATAAAAAAACTTAAAAAACAAAATAAAAACAA
Source organism: archaeon (assembly GCA_021107835.1). Classification (GTDB taxonomy): domain Archaea; phylum Nanobdellota; class Nanobdellia; order SCGC-AAA011-G17; family PNOQ01; genus JABJPM01. The sequence continues at coordinate 8,067 of JAIOSD010000038.1, read as the reverse complement.
AAAACAAAAATTCTTCAAAATTTTCTAGTTTTAAAGCTTCTAATACTAAATACTAAAAAAAGAAGAAAAGAAGAAAAAAATAAGGAAAATAACCCAAATATACTCTTAAAATCAAACTTAAAAATCACATAAAAACTAAACTCCAAAGGAAAAACAAAATAAAACCAAGTTCCATATGCAATAAGGGTCCGGGGGTGTAACAAATAAATTTATATACTTTAAACAACAAAAAGAAATAAAATGGATGTATTACTATTAGGGACAATAATTATAATAACATTGGTATTATTCGAAGTAACAAAACATGTATTATTTAAATCATTTTCAAAAACATTTTTAATGATACTCCTTGTAACTTTTGTATTTTTTGTAATTATAGCAACTTTAGAATCAGAAAATACTCTTGAAACAGACAATCAAATAGTAAAAACAGGTGCTACAATAGTAGATTCTGTAAAAGAACAAGAGTTTATGGAAGGTGTAGGAGAAACTTGGGAGGGGATTAAAGAAACCTTAAGCGACTTATTTAGTTAAGAAACTTTTATAAACTTCTGTATACTCTCACAATCAAGGAGGCATTTCAAATGACTACTGACGATAAAAAATACGCAAAACAACTTCTTGGAAAAATAGTGGTAAGTAAAGCAGGTAAACGGTTTGGAGAAGTAGGAAATATAGTTTTTGAAACAAGAACAGGGGAATTACTCCAAATTATCCTAAAAAACCCAACCGGATTTACAGAAGGACTAGATCTTGAAAAGGATGAAGCTGGAAGTTTATTAATTCCACATAGTGCAGTTATTGCAATTGGGGATTTCATTGTTGTTGCAGAAGAAGATATAATATAATTTCGTAACATTTAAAAGATACTCTTTCTATTTTTTTAATTATGAACAAAATTAAACAAGAAATAATAAAAATATTAAAAAAAGAAACAAAATTAAAAGAAGTTATATTAGAAATCCCACTAAATCAAGAAATAGGGGATTTTGCTTTTCCATGCTACCAACTTTCAAAACAAAAGAAAAAACATCCACAAAAGATAGCAACTGAATTATATAATAAAATAAAAAAACCTGAATTTATATCAAAAATCCAACCAAATGGACCTTATATTAATTTCTTTATAAATTCTACTTATTTAACAAAACAAACTCTAACAAAAATTCAAAAACAAAAGAAAAAATATGGGACAAAAAAACAAACCAAAAAAACAATTTTGATAGAATCCCCTGGTCCAAACACAAACAAACCCCTCCACTTAGGACATATTAGGAACTTACTTCTTGGGAATACACTAACAAATTTAAATAAAGCAATTGGGAATAAAACTTACAGGGTAGATATAGTGAATGATAGAGGAATACACATTTGCAAATCTCTTTTAGCATACCAAAAATTTGGAAAGAATAAAAAACCAAACAAAAAACCAGACCATTTTGTAGGGAATTATTATGTTTTGTTTGATAAAAAATCTAAACAAAATCCAAAACTAAATGATGAACTAAGTGAACTTCTTCTAAAATGGGAAAAAAAAGATAGAAAAACAATAGCAACTTGGAAAAAGATGAATTCATGGGCTATGAAAGGTATAAACCAAACTTACGAAAGGTTTGGGGTAAAGATAGATAAAGCATATTTTGAAAGTGAGTATTATGAAGGTGGAAAAGAAATTATAAAGAAAGGAATAAAAAATAAAATATTCAAAAAAGATGAAAATAAAAATATTATTATAGATTTAGAAAAACAAGGATTGGGTAAAAAAGTGGTTCTAAGGGCAGATGGAACATCAATATATATAACCCAAGACATAATTCTAGCTAATTTAAGATATAAAGACTTTAAGATGGATAAAATGGTGTATGTAGTAGCAAATGAACAAATACACCACTTCAAGGTTTTATTTGAAATTTTAAGAAGATTAAACTTCAAATTTGTAAAAGGATTATATCATTTAGCATATGGTTATATTAGGGTTCCAGGGGGAAGAATGAAATCAAGAGAAGGGGCCGTAGTAGACGCAGACACATTAGCAGATGAAATGCACAAATTAGCAAAAAAAGAGATAAAAAAAAGAAACAAACAAATCAAAGAAAAAGAATTAAATTTGTTATCTGAAAAAATAGGTGTGGGGGCTTTGAAATTCCATATATTAAAATATGATACTATGAAAGATTTTACATATAATCCTAAGGAATCAATAAAATTCGAGGGGGAAACAGGACCATATATACAATACACAAATGTAAGAATAAAATCAATATTAAGAAAAACTAAACAAAATTTAACAAAAATAGATTACTCAAAACTAAAAAGCAGATATGAGAAAAGAATAATATCTTTATTAGTAAAATATCCTGAAATAATAGAGAAATGTACAAAAGAATCCAAACCATCTATCTTATGCAACTATTTGATTGATCTATCAAAGGCATTTAATACCTTTTATCACGAATGCCAAGTAATTAATATAAAAGATAAAGAACTTACCAAAGCAAGGCTATTGTTAATAAAAAGCACATCACAAGTAATTGAAAATGCATTAGGTATACTGGGTATAGAAATTCCAACCAAAATGTAGAAAGTTTTATAAATTCTCCGCAAATCTAAAAAGGGTGATGTAAAATGCCTATAGTGGGATTCAATTTTGAAAAAATAACAATAGAAAAAACAAGCCAAATAACTGGAAAACTAAACATAAAGAATGATCTTTCTATAAAATCATTAGAGCAAGAAAAATTAAACTTAACAAGTGCTGAAAACGTATTAAAGTTTAATTTTGAGTTTCTAGTGAATTATGAACCAAAGGTAGGAAAAATTAACCTAAATGGTAACGTACTCTATATGGAAGATGAAAAAAAAGTTAAAGAAATCTTAGATGGTTGGAAAAAAGATAAAAAACTACCAGAAGATTTAGCGCCACAAATATTAAACACAATATTAGCTAAATGTAATATAAAGGCACTAAGTTTAACTCAAGAAGTAAATTTGCCACCACACATAAGATTGCCAGTATTAAAACCAAAATAATTAAAAAAATTCTTTTAAACTCTTTCTTTCTTTTTCTTTCCGAATAGCATCTTCCCAACAACAACCATCTTCTTGCATAATCTTTAATACTTTCAATTCTTTATTCATAAACTCAATCTAATTATTTTCTTTATATATATTGCCAGCCCCCAGACTATTTTTTCCCATGTATATATTACACCCCGATACCACTATAGGATTATCCCCACAATATTCTAATTAGGTTGTAACAAAATAGTATAGAAAACTATTTAAAAAACAAAAAGTAAACCATAAAAATGTTTGGAATATCCATAATAACATTAATTATATTAGCATTTGTTTTCTTTATACTTTTTAAAATAACAAAAGTAATATGGAAAGCCATTTTATTCACATTCTTAATTTTAGTCTTATTTTTAGGGCTATTAGGCTATCTAGTGTATTCCGACGTCCAAAGTATAATAAACGAAGAGAAAAAAATATTTATTGTTTCAGAAAAACAAGTTTTAACAGGAACTTCTTTTATAGATTTCCAAGAACAAACAAACTATTTTACTAATTCTGAATTAAACACCTATACTGAACACTACAAAGAAGAAGACTACAAAAAAATGTTAGGAGAAGCATACTTACTACTAATAATAAAAACAGATATATTTGAGGATATAGGGGATACATTAGTAATACAAAACGAAACAATTTCAAAAAAAGAGGTGTTAAATATGCTATCTGCAAACAACACACAAGAATTCATACAAATAGCAAGCCAAGTGTCAGAAAACATTACGTCCTCTGATAGTGTAACACAAGATGAAATGATAGAATATAAGTTTAAGTTAATTGCAGCAATATTAAAAGAATCTTTAGAAGATAATGAATCCAATGGAATCAAACAAATCTTTGATAATACAAAAATATATCCCAACAGAATAACTGTAGTACTGATAAAGGCAATACCTTCTTTGGTAGAAAAAATTATACCTGTTTAATTTTTATGGAAAACATACAAAATTTAGAAGAAAGGCCTCTTTGGAAAAAAATTTTAATAGGTATTTTAAGTCTATTTTTACTCAGTCTATTTTTATCCTATTTTTTACTAAGCTACCCCTTATTCCAAATATTTGAAAGTATATTCGAATCTAAAATTAGTAAAGAAAATAAAATAATTTTTGAGGAGGTTACAATAATATTTCAAAATAATACTTACAATTTATTACAACAAAATTACTACGAAGATCAGTCAGTAGAGTTCACAGTTTGTCTTAAAGGACAAATAGTACAAGAAAATTATATTATACAATCTCTCTATACTCCAAAAATATATGAACAATCATTTAATCATGTGCGTTTTGAAGCCTGTTCGAATGATACATTAGTTCTCTTACATTCTCACCCCTTCCGACGGTGTATTGCTTCTAAACAAGATCTAATCACATTAGAAAGTGTAAAGCAAAGAAATAATAATACCCTAATGGTTATAATGTGTGAACCAAATAGATTTAGTTTATACTAAAAAGAATAAAACCTTTTAACCGAATAACTTACATAGATAGAGAATTATAAAGGTTCATGCCTATTATAAGTGAGAAAAAGATACAAAGGATTAAAGAGGAAATATTAAGGGTACTTTATGAAAATCCAGCCAACCCCCTTTTCACAGCTCAGGTAGCAGAGGAAATGATAAGGGATGAAGAGTTTATATTGAGACTTCTTAACGAATTAAAATCAGAAGGGTTTGTAGATAAAATACAAGCTAACTCCGATGGAAAAAAGTTTTTAGCAAGGAGAAAATGGGCTTTAAAACCGAACATATACTCTCAATATAAAGAACTAATCAATCACTAATCAATCATTCAGTAAATATTCACTTAATCATACGAACTTATAAAAACAATCAATCACTCACTTAAAAAGTGGGGTAAATGGATGAGGAAAATCTAAAGAAAGCATTCTCTAAAGTTAAAGAGGATATGAACAGACTAACTAACCGTATTTCTACGTTAGAGGTCCAAATAGGACTTCTTTTAACACAAATCAATCAAAATAAACAACAAAATACCCCTAATTCTACTGAAATCAAGGGTTTCAGACCCTCTCGCCCAGAAATTCAAAAAAGTTCCAGTGGAAATAAAGGGGTCCAATCAATCAATCATTCACTATTCAATCAATCATTCACTGATCAATCACATCCTAAACACGATATTGAGCAGTATACCCCTCAAATAAAGGAAAATTACAACGATAAAACCCCTCTCAATCACTCACTGATCAATCACTCACTGATCAATCATTCAACAAATATTCACTCACTTAACATACAATCTCTCAAAAAAGAGCTAGAATCTAAGTTTGAAACCCTCACCAACCAAGAATTTCTGCTGTTCCTTACAATATACCAACTAGAGGAAGACCTTGGTCGCCCAGTTACCTATATAGATCTTTCTACAAAATTAACTCTCACTTTAGGTTGTATTCGGGGGTATGTAAGCTCAATAATACGCAAAAACCTACCTATTATTAAGGCAAAAATCAATAATAGAACTCTCACTTTGTCGATAAATCCTGAGTTTAGGGACTTAAATCTAAAAGAAAAGCTCACAAACCTCTATTATAGCCAAGATCCTGAACAAACTAAATTATTCTAATAAAATATTCCCTCTTTTATCCAATTCTTTTTCTTTTACTAAAACACACAAATAAACCAAAATATACTATAAAATAACTGTTCGGTACTGTTCGTCGAACGTTCGACGAACAGTCTATAGACGTCTACTAACGTTCAACAAACAATACAAAACTTTTATATAGATGTAATGTAAAAAAAGAATATGTTCGATTTTTTCAAAAGAAAGGGTAGTGATCCAAAACTCAAAGAGACTGTAGAAGCAATGCAGAAAAGCTTAAAAAATTCTTTTGAAAACATAAAAAAAGATTTTTCAACAATAGATAAACATCATAAAACATTTCACGAAAAACACGAAAAACACGATGGGAAACATTCTGTTCACGAAGAAAGACTAGGCGATTTACACAATAGGTTAGTTATATTAGAATCTTTATTAACAAAACAACCTTCCCAACCAATAGAAATAGAAGCAGAAGAGGGACTAGATTATGATGAATTAGAAGAGATGACTGAAGTTTCTCAAAAAATTTGCTATGTTTTGGCTGCACTAGCCCAAGAAAATAAAGAGTTAGTAACCCTAAAAACACTAGCAGAAGAGATGTATCCTGGAAAAGATTATACAAAAATTAGATCTACAATATCTCAATACACAACAGAATTAGAAGAATTAGGATATGTACAAAAAAAGAAAAAAGGAAGAAATGTATACATAAAATCTACAGAAAAAAACCCATTTCTTAAAGAAAAAATAGTTTTAAAGAAAAAAATTAAAGTAAGGAAACAATAACTTTAAATATATAAAAACCAAAATTTAGCTAAAGTGGTCCAAAAAAAAAGGAGTTCTAAAAAACCCAAGAGGAGGAAAAGTATTAAACAAAAAGAATACAATGTTATCCTCTTTTCCTATAAAGATCCAATAAACCTAACTTTACACGTAATAGGCCTTATAATCATAATATATGGTGCATGGTTTAGAAATATGACTTGGTTATTATTGGGATTTTTACCTATGTTGGTAGGGTATTGGTGGGAAATTATACACAAAAAATGAAAAATAAAATAATAAATTGGAACTGGATTAAGAAAAATTTCTGGAATGTTATTTTAATCTGGTTAATTTGGAATATTATCTTAGCGGTAATATATGCCTTATTGGTTCAAGTAGGGATGTAAGCTAAAACCTTTAAGCAAAACCTAAAAGATAAATCTATGTAAAATAAGAACTACTTCTAAGTGGTATTTAATGGAAAAGTTTATAAATCAAGAAAAATATTATAATTTATGGGTGCGAACTTATTTAAATGGGATGAAGGAAATAATATAGTAAAATTACTATTATTTGCAAAACACCCCTTAGATATAAGGGATTTTGAAGTTCCAGAACTTGAAGTTCCAGATCATTATTTAACTTTAACATCTTGTTTTAGCAATGATCCCTCCATTTCCAGGAAAGAAGTAGGGTTGTATTGCAAAGAATGTTAAAAGAAGATATGGGCCTTTCAGAAACACCCCAAACATACACTACATTGTATGAAGCAGTATTAAATGCACACGAACACGGTCATGGGGGACACCCAGGCATGTCTGTTAGAATCGCTTATAACCCAGAATCAAAAGGGAATTCCTTATAGTTTTAGATGAAGGGGGTTTATTAAGACCAGAATTTATACCATTCATATTAGCGCAAAAACAGAGAAGCGATGAAGACCCATTTCTAAACTTTTACGAATTTACAGGATTACCTAAACCAACAAGATCAAACATGGGGACCGGAACATCATTTATGCATGCTTATTCAGATGTGGATTATTACCGGGATTCCAAAACTGGTGGGCTTGCAGTAAAATTAACTAAAAAACGAGCAGCTTAAAGTAAAATACACAAAAAGAATACAATTTCAGATAAACTTCGTCTAATATACATTATGCGAACATTTTTATACATGTTTTATCAAAAATATCATAAAAAGGGTGATTTGGTGGAAAATTACATAAAAAAGCTGGATATAGAACTCAAATTAAGGGGCTTTTCTGAACGAACTATTGATTCATATATGAGAAATGTCAAACTTTTTCTAAATTCAGAAAAAAGAGATCCAAAAGAAATTTCAGAAGAGGATATAAAATTTTATTTTGCAAAACTCATATCAGAAGAAAACCTTAGCCCACGATCTATTGCAGTAAGAAAAGCAGCATTAAAATTCTTTTTTGAAGAGATTATAAAAAGAAACATTGTAAACCTAAAAACACCAAAAATTCCAAAATCTGTTCCAATATTCTTAACTAAGGAAGAAGTAAAAAAACTAATCAAAGCAGCAATATCAAAAAAATCTAAATTAATTATAGAGATACTTTACTCAACAGGATTAAGAGTAAGCGAATGTGTAGGGCTAAAACTAACTGATTTAGAGTTAGATGATGATGAAGGGT
>JAIOSD010000050.1 GCA_021107835.1 archaeon | reverse complement strand
TTTATTAGATTTATACAAGTCATCATCCACCAATAGGCCAGTAACATCTAACTGTAAAGCACGTTCTTTTCTTCCATCCTTTATCCTATATAACACTATCATTTCTATGTCTTCACACATGCCAAATCTACCAGAACTATCCCGCGTTTCGTGTCTTACGACTAGTGATTCTCCTTTTTTTAGATGACTATTAATATCACTAGCTCTCTTTAAAAATTCTGGAAATTGTCTATTAACTTTAAGATTTTCATATTCTTGCCGAATTTTATATATAAGATCTGCCATATCGTTAATTAATCATTCTATCTTTATAAATCTTTCGTTATTTTTACTACTCTCTAAACACAACAGCAACTCCCCAATGACACTCGCCTGCTTACTTTGAGTTTTCCCTTAGGAACGTTGCACCAAATTTTAGGTCTTCCCTTTGGTCAGACGAAACTAACAGGAATTAAGTGGCATTCTAACTCATATCATGTCTGACTACTGATTGAAATATATCTATGAGTGCACCAGTAACACATGCTTCTAATAATTCAGGATGAAGGGTAACTTTACCAGTATCAATTAAACCGATAGTCTCGGCAACTAAACCACCGTATAAAGCACCTCTAACCACATGTTTTATCCCATGTACGAACATCCTGCTCAGAACCGCATCAGATTCTGTAGAATTTGTTATTGATTTATCACCAATAGACTTGTTTAAAGTAATTATATCATAACGTGGATTCATGTGTATGTAAAGACTTCGAGCGAAGTTTGGTTTATACTGTGTTAGGTCTATCACCTGAAGATCTGGGCGCTCATTGTTGTATGTCATATTTTTATAGTAGAAACAAACTGTTTATAATATTTATGTTACTTTACTAACTCTCCTTTCGCTTCGCTCCCTCGTTCGCCTTGCACCCCCCCAATTAACAGGGCTTAAATTCAATAAAATTCTTACGATATAGAAGAAATTGCAGGGGGTGAAGTAAAAAAGATTGGAAATGGTGGCATGATTATGTCTACTAAAAAACATATTGGTAAAAAAGTTTATGTGTTAGTCAGAAAAGATTAGTTATCCTACAGAATAGAAGGGGGCAAAAATTTATAAAACCATCTCTTAATGAAACAATATGATAAATTTATTTGAAATATTAGTTAGTGGAATTTTATTATTAAGTTTAATTAATTCTTTTCTTTCAAGAAGAATAAAAAAACAAGGTATCTTAATCATGATATTTTTCTTCATAATAATTGACTTGTTGTTTAATGGTTTTCGTTGGCAAATGAATCCAATGTATGTGTTAGCATTCATCATGGTTTTAATTAACCTCATCACACTAAAAAAACCATTAAGAAGATCCTTCACAAAGAAACAAAAAATCACAAAAATAATCCTAACAGTTATTGGAATACTATTTTTAATCATAGCAACAATCCCTTTAATCTTATTCCCAATTGTTGATTTGCCTGAACCCTCTGGCCAATATGCAGTAGGCACGACTTATCTATATTTCAAAGATACCGAAAGATCAGAATCATTAACCGAAAATCCTGATGACTATAGGGAATTTGCAACGAGAGTATGGTACCCTGCAGACGTTCCTTTAGATGAAAAACCAGTTAATTATAGAGAATATTATTCCACAATCGGATTTATAGATCCAGCGGCGCTTCCACCAACTTTTATATTTGGACATTATAATTTAGTAAAAACGAATTCATATTTAGACTTACCCGTTTCTAATAAACTTGATTCCTATCCTGTTGTATTTTTTTCTGTTGGATTCTTAGCAGATTACTCAGATTATCAATTACACATGGAAGAATTAGCAAGTCAAGGATACATAGTTATTTCCCTAAACCAACCTTATGAATTTCAATCAGTTGTACAGCCAAATGGAATGATTATACCATTTAGTGAAGAACATGCAGAAAAATATACCCAACATATGGAAGAAATAATACCCCTTTGGGAAAAATTCTGGTCATCAAATGATGAAGAAGAAAAAGAGTTCATCTCCAAAGAAATTCTTGAAAGTGAAACTTTTATGGATAATATTTTAAGAATTAGAACCAAGGATATACAGTTTGTTGTTGATGAACTAGAAAAAAATGAACCTACTGATTTACTATATGGGAAATTAGATTTAGATAATCTAGGAATTTTTGGACATTCAATGGGTGGTGCAGTTGTCGGCCAAGTTTGTTTAGTTGATGATCGTTTTAAGGCTGGTATCAATCTTGATGGGTTCCAATGGGGGGATGTAACCAACGGAAATATTAACCAACCTTTCATGATAATGTATAGTGAACCTTTTGCCTATGCAAACAATTTTATCTTAGATAACTTCAATAATACTTTGTACCAACTCGTAATTGAAGGTAGTTCTCATGCAAATTTTGATGACAATATGGTTGTTATGCCAATCACCAAACAAATAGGAATGTTAGGATCAATTGATAGTGCTCGGATGAGGGATATCAACAATGAGTATATAGTCTCCTTTTTTGATAAATATTTAAAAAATGAAGAAGTCACATTATTTGATAATGATTCTAAATTTTCAGAAGTTGAATTCACAAAACAAAAATTTACTTCTTAAAAAACTCAACTAAACTACCAACCACCCCAACTAAAAACACTATAGGACAAATAACTAAAGAAATAAAAAAATAAAAAGGTTCATCTAATAAACCAACACTTTCCCAAAATCCACTTCCAAATAAATAAATGAATAACCCATAAAAAAAGTTATGTAAAATAATACCAATTGATACACATACAGAGGAAGCACCAACCAAAATTAAAAATAATCTTAGTTTTCCTTTTAGCCTAGACTTACCAACTAAAAGAAGCAATGTCCCTCCAAGCAAGAAAAAGATAAGTGCTAAACCCCCAAAAACAGGAAAGAGTGTACTTCTAAGAGTGTCAGAAAACGGAATGAAAAAAAAACTTAACATTAAAACAAATACTATAATTTGTGAAAAAAATATTTTTTTTATTTTATCCATAATAGATTAATAAATCCACATATATAAAAAGATTACTTTTCAAAAATTATAAGTCAAAAGAAAAATAATGGACATAATTATACCTAATAAAACAAACAATCTTTGAATGATCGGAGAGAATTTTTCAGATGGATAAATGCTCATCGTGAGCAATACTAAACAACCGGCTAATATAAATAATCTAATCGCAAGAGTTCTAACTCCACCAAAAACAAAAATTATCAAAAAGATAAAAAAACTTACAAGAGAAGAGAATCGTTTACCAAAAACAGATGCAAAGGTTTTATATCCTGCCTTTTTATCTGGAATGTAATCTACCACTGTATGGAAAATTTGAAATGCCATAATCAATAGGGGGATCAAATAAATTTTGTAAGAAGCCTCAAAAATATTCCCTCCAAAACTATACCCTAAAAAGATAATCAACAATGAAGCTAAACCAACAGAAATCACTCCAAAGGGGGGATGTTCTTTAAATCTCAACGGGAGCATGGAATAATAATAAGCTACAAATAATAACAAAAACATACTGATGATATTTACCAAATTAAAACTTACTAAAGCACCAACTAATAATAAAATAGAAACAAAAATTGAAACTTTCTTCACAAATAAATGGTGTTTCTTATCTAAAACAATTCCATCCATGCCTTTTTTCCGATTATTTACTCTATCTGAATTGTAATCATAAATGTCATTTATTCCATATAATAAAATACTCAAAGGAAAAGATAATAATACTAATTGGATAACAGAAACTAAACTTAAACTTCCTCCAGAATAAAATAAAGCAGATAAAAATAATAAAGGACCTAGAACCCAAATACTTGGACGGCTTACTCTAACTAACAACTTAAACTTTTCCCAGTTATTCATTTTCCACAAATCAACTCAACAATATCCAAATGATTCAAAACATGATCTTTCCCAATTGTTTTCTTGGTTTTAACATCTACCGCACGAATAAAGTTCTTACCAAAATCCGTATGTAACCTAAAAGCAAAATCTAAAGCAGTACTTCCTTTTTTTAGTAGAAAACAATCAGGAATAACATTACCATCAGAATCTTCTAATTTACCAACACCACCAGGATGTACAGCAATTCTTTCTAAAACATCAAACACAATAGTATTCAATATTTCTTGAACCCCTGTAGGCAAACTATTCTGTTTAATAAACTTCAAAGCTTTCTCTTGATCAGAACTCAATGAACCAATTATTTTAAAATCTTTCTCACCAGGAACATAAGAAATTAAATCTTTTTTAGCAGCCTCTTTCAAAGCCAATTCAGATTCACTAGAGCAACCAATAATAATATAGTTGGGAAACTCTTTTTTAATTCTCTCAAAATTTTCAAGTGCCCCAGGAACATCCATTTTATTCGCAGCAATAATCATTGGTTTAGCTTTCTTACGCAAAGCACCAGCTAACTTCATCATATCTTGTTCACCCCAATTAGTACAATCTTCATCTAAATCTTTAACAGCAGAACTAACCATTTCTTCAGTAACTCTTAATCCACTTAATTGCTTAGCAAGTGCTTTTACAATACTTTTATTTTCATATCTAACACTTCTAGAAAATTTTTCCCACCCTTTTTTCAAAATCCCTAAAAACCACATGTCTAATTCAAATTCTAAAAATCGAATATCTTCAGAAGGGTTGTAACTTCCAATATTCACAGGTTCACCTTTCTCATTAGTTCCACCAGAAACATCAATAACATGAATTAAAGCATCAGCTTGGTTTAAATCTGAAAGAAAATCTAGCCCCAATCCTTTTCCTTCATGTGCCCCGGGAACTAAACCCGCAACATCTAATAATTCAACAGGAACAAACCTATACTCATCTAAAACAAAACCTTCACGAGGATTGCTAACTTTATCAAATTCTCGAGCAACATCTTTTATCTTTACATGCCCTGCACCAGTATTTGGTTTAATAGTAGCAAAAGGATAATTAGCTATTTCTACATCTGCTAAAGTCATAGCTTTAAAAAAAGTTGACTTTCCACAATTTGGTTTCCCAACAATACCAATTAACATAATTTAGCATAAAGAGATAACTTTAAAAACATAATGTTTTGCCAAAATTAAAATGAGATTAAGGTACCACGTAGATAAACAATTTAGAGAAGTAACAAAATTACTAAAAGAAGAACTAGACCAAAGAGGATTACCTTATAGTATAACACCAGTTCCCCTCTTTAGACTTTATGATATAAACGATTATTTAATTGGAAATGATATTTCAGTGAATTTCCATAATCCAAACGAAAAAGCAAAAATTAGGGTGTATGCAAAAGGAAAAAGAATGGCGCATATGGTAGCTTCAATACCAGGTTCATTTACACTTAAGGGTTATACTCCTTCAAAAACTACTGTAAGATTCCATACAAAAAATCTATCTACAGAAAGAACAAAACAATTATTTAGCATACTAACGGGATTAGAAGGAAAGTTGAATACATAATCTTTTTAAACAAATTAAAATAAAATTAATTAATGGCTTATGCATTTGGACACTTAATAGGAGCTTGGTTACTTGGATTACTTATACAAAAAGTAAAAAAGATTAAATTATCAAGAACTGCCTGGGGATTATTGCTAATTGGAGGAATTCTACCTGATATCGACTTATTATCTGATTGGATATTGGGAACACAAATACACAGAACATTTACACACTCTTTAATATTTGCACTTTTTATATTCGGATTAGCATATCTAATCCTAAAAAAATATAATAGAGAAAAACAAGCAATTTTTATTTCATTAGGTATTATTGTTCACTTAGCATTAGACTCTATTTATTCTCCAGGCCCACCAATCTTTTGGCCATGGCAGTATGCTACTGCAGCAAATGGAATAGTAGTAAACGCTTTAGACACCCTAAATAGGACTGTAAAATTAGAATATATTGATATGGGTATGGGTGTATTATGGACTGCTTATTTATTTATAAAAAACAAAATAAATTTCTAACAACTCCCTGTAACTAAAGATTTTAAATTTAATGATTTTTCTAAAGAATTAGGAATAAAATAAGTCAGAATTAAAAAAGGATTATCAGAAAACGCTTAAGGTCTTCTACTAGCCATTTCTCTGGAGGGATCAAGTTCATTAGGAATACTGACTCTTTCTACCCCATCACCATAAATATCAAAAGCTCTCGTAATATTTCCAAATTGATCAATTTCAGTTATAGATGTTGGCCCAGCTATCTCTATACCACTATTTCGATATCCACCAACAGCATCTTGTAATGTAGGATAAATTGGATTTGGATCTCCCCCGGCAGCATAAAAATATCCAGGATTATGAGTGTGAACATAAACTTTCCCATTTCCTTCTACAAACCCCTTTTTTAGACGAACAGCTTCCCAAGAATCAATCACTCCATTTTGATTTCCAACACTATCCGCTACATAACCCAAAATAGGATTACTTTTGATGTCTCTAAAATTAAGATTTTTTAGTCCAGACGCACATGAAACTGTCTGAGCTAATAAAAGTGATAAAAGAACAGAGGTTATTGATCGCCTTTTTAATATCATTTTCAATCAATTCTGTAACAAATATCCCATTTATAAAGCTTTCTATTGTTACCACCACAAAGAAGATAAATTTCTAACAACTCCCAGCAACTAAGCCAACAACTTCTTCTTCAGACATATAACAAACTAAATTTTCAGCTTTTATCTTTTTAGCATACTTACAATCAGGAGGATAATATTTATCAGAGTTCTTGCTACCAACATACAAACATCCTTCTTTCAAATCTTCACAACTCCAAACACCTAAAGAATCTATGATGGCATCTGCTTCTGCACGTTTAAGTTGCATATATCTTTTAGTGTCATAAGAATACTTATCATAAACTTTAGCAAAACCTTCCATTACTAAAATTTCATTGACCATCTCATCTTCATTCAAATAAATATATCTTAACTTACGACCATATTTACCCGTATCAGAAGTATCTTGCTCCAAATAAACTTCTTTATCTAAAGTCAGTTCTTTTAACCTATCCTTTGCTTCTTGATAATAACACTCTCCTGTTTCAGGTGTATTAATACCACTAAATCTGATTCTATCTCCATTATCTAAGTCTAAAGTATCTCCATCAACAACATAAGTAACAACAAAAGGTCCTTCTAAAATTAATTCTTCTGATTCAAAAACAATATTTCCTGTACATCCGCTTACAAAAATTAAAAGAAAAATCAAGATCATTTGCTTTAACATAAAAAGGTAAACTTAGTAACTTATTTAAAGTTAACCCCATTTCTAATTTTATGTATATTAATGAAGGGTTGGATCCTGCAGGATATGTTCCTGGAACAGAAGAAGAATGGCAAAGCTACGATAATTATGCCGAAGGGTTTTGGGATTCATGCGCGAAAGGATTAAGATACGCGGGGAATACAATAAAAAGTATACCCTACCTATTGGGTGCCTTATCTTTATCATCTTCTTTAATGGTTGCGGAATTAGCAGAAAGAAATCAGATGGGATTAGAACACAAAATTCCCGTAGTGAATGTAGCAATAATTCCGAAAGAAACAAAGATAGAAGAAAAGAATCCTGTAAATGAAAACATTTAAAAGCAAATTCTAGTAAACAATTATTACACGGACCCATGGCTTAGTCTGGTTTAAAGCACTGGTCTTATAAGACTGCTAAGCTAACATTAGTTTAAGAACACCAGAGATCGCCGGTTCAAATCCGGCTGGGTCCACTCTTTATCAAAAGCTTGCCAGCTTGCCATGGACCAGAAAAGAGTTTATAAATAAAAAAACATTCTTTCATCTATGAAAAGATATAAAATAACCAATGAATTAAAAGATACAATAAAAAACTGCAAATATTGTTTAGATGATCTTTCCAAATTAGTGAACTTTGATGTGAAAAATGTTTGTTATAAAAATAAAAGTATAAGTAAAACTCATTTAAACTCGCTAAAAAACATACTTAATTTAAAAAAAATTTCTTTAGAAAAAATTGAAATATACAACACTAAAAATTTAGGGATACATGCAATTCCAAAAAGAATCAATAAACCCACCTCAAAAAGTATTAAATTAGCTGAATTTGTGGGTATAATGTTGGGGGATGGTTGTGTAACTGAGTGTTATTCAGATGAAAAGAAACAACACTTTTATGCTGCAAGAGTTAGTGGTCATTCCGAAGATGATTTCGTTTATTTGATCCACTATGTAACCAACTTAATGAATGATCTATTTGGATCCATGCCCTCTTATTATAAACTTAAACATGAAAAAGAAATAAATCTATGTTTTAATGGTATGGAAATTGTCAAATTTCTAAATTCTATCGGATTAAAATCAGGAAATAAAAAAGAAAATAATCAAGGAATACCTGACTGGATTTTTGAAAAGAGAGAATATATGATTGCGTGTTTAAGAGGATTAATTGATACAGATGGAAGTGTATGCCCGATTACTGGAAAAAATTATTCTTGTATTTGGTTTAAAAGTGCAATCCCAAAATTAAGAGAATCTTTTTCAGTTTTAGTTAAGGAGTTAGGAATAATAACAACAAACTGGAGCGGAAAAAATACCCCACAGATATATGTTTGTAGAAAAAATATGATTAGAAAATATTTTGAAGAGATAGGATTTAGTAATCCAAAACATATTA
>JAIOSD010000067.1 GCA_021107835.1 archaeon | reverse complement strand
TCTATCATACTAATTTTGCGTTGATCAGTAACAGAATTGTAAAATAGAATAAGTACCTCGATGATTTCTTCTTGATTATGATTCGCTGTTTCCAATAATCTTCCTTCAATTTTATCTATTTATGAATTATTTACATACACTGCTAAATATATAAATATATATTATAAAAAACAATATATATTTAGATGGGAAATAAACCCCCCCTTAGTGCATACGGCGGCACAAAGATAATTCCCGCTATTTATTCTAAGATACTTTTTTGCTATATCATAAGCTTCATTAGGCCATACAAATCTATTAGGTAATCCACTACAAGGCCCACAACTTAGATAACAATTAATAAGAAAAGAAAGAATTTAATCTTCTCCGCCCACAACTTTTTCAAAGTAACCAACAGGTTTAATTTCTGTAATCACAGTCCTATGGATAATATATTTTCCATCCTTACTTTTACTTATATGTGTCTTTAACATTTACTTTATTCAAATTTTATAGTATATTTTTAAAAGGAACTAATATAAATCGGTAATATACTATATTTTTATGAAATATTTGAAAGAATTGGGTTTTAGGTTATTATTTAGTTTGATTTTTATATTATTTTATGGTTTTTATTATAAAATTTTGTTTCCTTTAACTGTTTATCCAGCTTATTTTATTATTAATTTGTTTTATTCTGTTTCTTTTGTTGGTAATTCTTTTGTTATTTCTAATAGTATTGTTAATTTTATTCCAGCCTGTATAGCTGTTGCTGCTTATGCTTTGTTATTTTTGTTGATTATCTTTACTAAGGGCATTGGTTTAAAGAAATCTGTTAAGATATTTTTAATTGGTTCTGGTTTGATATTAGTAATGAATGTTTTGCGTATTGATTTATTGTTGATTATTTTGGTTGAATTGGGTAATGGTTATTTTGATAAAGTACATTTATTGTTTTGGCATTTTGTTTCAGGAGTGTATGTTGCTTTTGTTTGGATTTATTTAGTTAAGAAGTTTAGAGTTTCTGGAGTCCCTATTGTTTCTGATATTAAATATTTATACAAGAGAATAAATTCCTAGTGATATCATTGTTACAAGAACTCCTGCAATTGTTACTCCGATTAGATTTGAGATTACGAATTTTCTAAAACTTAAACCAATTAAGTAAGCTGCCAATGCTCCAGAATAGCTTCCACTTCCAGGCAAGGGGATGGCTATGAAAGCAGCTATTGCCCATTCTCCGTATTTTTCTGTGTATTTGTGAATCTTTCTTTGAGTTCTTTCTATTATTTTATTATAATATTTTTCAAATCTTTTGTTTTGTTCAAAGAGATGAATAAATCTTCCAATTAACATGAAAATTATTGGTCCTAAAACTATATTTGTTAAAACTGCAATAAAAAAAACTAATAGCCATGGAACCCCCAAACCAATTCCTAAGGGGATACTTGCTCTAAGCTCTAAAGTGGGAATTAGTGTTGTTGAAATTATTGCTGAGATTTCACTTAACATTTTATTTTTTATCCATGCCTTGGAATACTAATAAATCTTCTGTTGTTAACTTCTTCTTTTTCTTTAATTTTTCTTCTACTTCTTTTGTTTTTTCTTCTAGAACTTTTGTTTGTTTATTATGTTTTACCATATAATCTTCTATATGAATTATTTTTGCATCTTTTAGTTTTTCTTTTAGTTGTTTATTTATTTCTGAGAATTTATTTTTTGAGTCTATAAATTTCTTAAAAGAATCCTCTTGTTTTTTCTTTAAACTATTGATTTGTTTTGTTAGGTTTAAGAAATCATCATAAGAAGTTTTATCTTGCTTTAGCTGTTTTGTTAGTTTATTGTGTGCTTCGTCTGCTATTGTTTTTGTTTTGTTTATCTTTTCTGAAAGAATATCTAACTCTTTGAAAACTTTTTGAACATCTCCTGCTTCTGCTAATTGTTTTTTGAGATGTTTTATTTCTATCATTAATTTTTTTTCTTTATCAAAAGTTAATCCTTCAGTTTCTATCTTATAATCCATTTCTTCTATTTTTTCTAATAGTTTGGCTGGATCAAAAGTAATTTTTTTGTCTTTCAAGAATTTTTTCTTTTGTTCATTTAATTTTTTGTACTTAGAAATTAAACCCCTTACTTCTTTATTATACTTTTCTCTAGTTTCTTTTAGTTTTTGTATTTCTTTGGTATCCTTATCTTTAGTAAATTTTATTTTTTTTATTTGTGAAATAAGATTATAAACTTCTTTTTTTAACCCTTCTTTTTGTGTGAACCACTGTTCTTTTTGTACATTTAATTTGTTTAAACTGTTCTTCAGTTCATTTATTTCCTTCTTAAGGTTTTTTTGCTTTTCATTAGTCATAAGCCATCACTAAAAATAAAAGAAAAAAAAGATTAACCGAATAATGCCCCCAAACCTGCTGCGGCTTGGCTATCATCCTGCTTCTCTTCTTTCTTTTCTTCTTTCTTTTCTTCAGTTGCTTCTTCAGCTTGTGCTGGTGCTGCGCTAACAACTGCAGCTTCTTTGATTGCTTGTTCTATATCAATACCATCCAACGCTGCAAGTAAAGCTTTAATCTTGGTATCATCAACTTTTGCTCCAGCTGATTCTAAAACTTTCTTAAGATTTTCTTCATTTACTTCATTTCCTACCTTGTGAAGGAGTAATGCTGCATATATTAATTCCATTTTAGCCTCCTATGTCTTGATCTTTTAATTTGTTGATCAGTTCTTGTGCTTTTTTTTCTGATTCTTCACTGTACACTACTTGGTTCATCTCTGTACTCTCTTTCTGAATATCTTTTTTAATTTCAGAAACTTCTTCTTTTGTTTCTTCAGGTTTTGGTTCTTCCTCTTTCTGAGGTTCTTCTTTAGTCTCTTCCTTTTTTTCCTCTTGAACCTCTTCTTTTGGAGCTTCTTCAACAGGTTTTTCTTCTGCCTTTGGTTGTTCTTCTGTTGTAGGTTTTTCTTCTGTCTTTGGCCCTGTAGTCTTTGGTAACTTTGATTCAAGAGCTATACTTTCTCTTTCAGCCTTTTGTAATAAAATTTCTATTGTTTCTTTTGTTGGATAAGCTGAATATACTGCAAGATTTAATGCTTGTGCTACAGCAGTCTTAATTTTTTCTAAATATTCTTCCTCATCTACAGATAATATCTCTGCTTCGAATATCTCGCCGTCTTGGTAGACTGCAACGATGTTAAGACCGATTTCCATTGGTTCAACACCAAATTTAGCTAATAAATCTGCTTGTTTTTGTGAAATTTCTTCTCCTTTTTTTACAATAGCTGCTGGTTCTTTTATTACAACTTTTCCATCTTCTATTGCTGCTTTAATTCCTGCTTGACCTAGCTCTCCAATAATTGGTCCTGGTGCAAAAGGGGTTGGTCCTTCTGGAACCATAATATCTTTTGGTGCTATTTGTCCAGGTTTTGCTAGAGAAGAAGATTTGTTTCTATCTAACCTTTTTGCTATCTTAAAAGCGTCTTCACTTGTGAATATTAGTGCTGGCATGGCCTTTTCTAAATATTTTTCTAGTTTGTCTAAACCTTTTTTAGATTCTTTTGAATTTTCTAATGCTATTTTTATTAATGCTTTTTTTGCTA
>JAIOSD010000053.1 GCA_021107835.1 archaeon | reverse complement strand
GAATGGCAATTAGATCTACTAAATAAATCAATAAAGAAAAAGAATAAATTAAACAAACTAAATGAATTCTTAGATCCACAAGAGCAAAAAACATGTTTAGACATTGGCTGCGGAACAGGCGCAATAAGCTATGCATTAAGAAAGCAAGGAGAAATTTGGCATAGTATAGACTCTGATGAAAGTTGTGTAAATATGACTCTAAACCTGGTAAAAGAAAATGTGCACCAAATGGATGCAACTAATACCAACTTTGAAAATAACAAATTTGACACAGTAATCGCATTAGATATCATAGAACATATTGAAGATGATGACTCATTAGTAAAAGAACTAAAAAGAATTCTAAAAGATAATGGAAAGCTATATGTGACAACCCCCCATATAAGTAGAACAGCAGTATTAAACTACATAAAAAATTGGATAGGTTTAACTCCAGATAAATATGGGCACGTAAGACCAGGTTACACAACAAAACAATTAAAAGAAAAATTAGAAAAAAATGGATTTACTGTAGAAAAAACTGGAACATATTCAAAATTTTTCACAGAAATAACAGAATTAATAATAAATAAAACATACACAATAATAAACAAAAACAAAACAAAAGGTTACAACACGGACGTATCCCCTGCAACACAAAATGATTTAAACAAAACAAAAGGGATTAAATTATACAAAATATTATACAAACCAATATCATTATTCACAAAACTAGACTACATTTGGCCATGCAAAGGGTATGGATTAATAATGAAAGCAGAAAAAACTACTTCTTAAATTTATATAATAAATAACCAACTAATCCAAACAATAATACTAAAGCAAATTGGAAAGTATGAATTACAAACCCGTTAGCAATTGCAATCTCTTTAGACAAACCAAATGCTAAAAAGGGAATTAACCAAGCAACCTCAGTAGTACCATAACCACCAATACCATTAATCGGAAGCGCACTAATAATAAGGGGAAAACTAATTACAATAATTGCTTGCCATAAACTAAACTGTATCCCCAAATCCAATAACAAAACGTACATAAGAGAATATAAAGAAAACCAAATTAAAACAGAAAATAAAAACAAACTAAATAGTACAGACTTAGATTTAATTACAAGCAATGCATCATAAATTTCTTTTAGTTTCTTAACAAATAATCTTTTTGAGTTAAGTTTACTAGAAAAATATCTATAAAGAAGGGGAGATATTAGAATAAATATCAATAGTAAACCAACTAAAACCGCAACAATAGGAACAATACCATTAAAAGACTCAGGAACATTTTTCATAAAAATAAGACTAACAAAGAAAATAATAGAAACAACCAATAAATCAAAAAATCTTACAACAGCAAAACTAGCAACAGATTTACCAAATTCAATTTTTTTTCTTTTCAAAAGATAAAAATAACTTAGTTCCCCAAGTCTAGCAGGAATTAAATAATTCATAACATTATGAATACAAACAATAGGAAATATATCTCTGAATGACATATCATTCTTCAAAAAAACTAAAAACCTAAGAGACCTAAAAATATAAGATAATAAATAAAACCCTAAAGCAAGAAGAACATATGGTAAAGACAATTTTAAAACAGAATCTCTCAAATCTTCTAAAGAAATCATAGACATCAAAAAGTAAATTAAAACAACACTAACAACAACCGAGAAAATTATTTTTTTATTCATCATTAGCCTCCAATATTCACATAATTAAGTATTATCTTACCCTCGGTAAATTCATACCCTCTAGCTAATACTTCTTTGCCAGAAATATAGTCATTTATAGCATCTATATCAAAACTTCCGCCCCTCTCCAAAAGCAAGTAAACCAAATTAGACTGACCATTCGCTCCAACCTGAAAAGCAACTTGCCTCAAAGAATAATGACTAGATATATATTCCCATTGTGGTTGATCTACAACACTTAAACCCCACTGATATACAAATATCCAATTTACTCCAAGTTCATCTTCCACCTCACGAATCTTTTTCTCATCAGGAATCCCATCTCCAATCCCTTTTCTATCTGCATGCCAAAAGAATCCATAGTCTTGATGCCCAGAGTGGATAATTCTATCATCTGGGCCAGCATGTTCTTTAACATACTCTCCTGCAACATCTAAACCAACAAACTGGGTATTAAACTGTCTATCTTTTGCAGCAATAGAAGGACTTATCAAAAAAGCACAAATGACCAATACCATAAATATTGTTAAACTTTTTTTATTTTTTCCTTTAACAACAAACTTTGGAACATTAGTAGAAACCATTAGAATAGCATATGCCATAAAAAATATCACAAAAGGTGCAATAGGAAATTGATGGTAACTATGTCCCTGCATTTTATCAGCCATTACAAACATAAAAGCAATGGTCCCAACAAAAGAACCCATTAAAAAACGACTTCCCAAATTTTTCCTCTTAAACAACAAAAACAAAAGAACCCCAAAAATAGCAATATAAAAACCAAGGAAAGTATAATTATCTGCAACATAAGATTTTAAAGACATAAACCAAACAGAAGAAAAGATAAGCATAGGATCAAAAAGAGAACCAGTAATCGCACCAGAACCAACTTTACGTGAAATAACAAATTCCGCATAAACAATCCAAAGAATAAATGGAACAAAAATCAAGAAAGACATTAACAATTGCTTAGAATATTTCTTAATCCTTTTATATCTCTCTTTTGGAATCATAAATAACATTGGAATTGCGGCGATACCAAACGGATACTTAGTTAAAACCCCTAAAGTAAAAAATAAGCTAGTTAAATAAAGATATTTTGATTTATCGTTCTTAATCCAAGTAGCAAAGAAATAAAGAGAAGTAACCATAAAGAAAATTCCAGGATTTATTAACTGAACATTATGCGAGAAAAAAACAAACAAAGGGGACAAAGCAGTTAAAAAAGCAACAACCAAAGCCATTGACTCACTTTTAAACAATCTATTAGATAACAAATACATCATAAATATCGTTCCTATGCTAAATAAAATTCCAATAACTCTGGCTATAAACAAACTAGGACCAAATAAGATAAAAAAGAATCCCACAAAAATAGAAATTATAGGAAAACTATCTGAATGCACTCCAGAAGGATCTTGCCCAAAATCAGGATAATCGAACTCAGGAACAAAAAAACCATGTTCAAAAAAACCATTTTCAGCAAAATTCCTAGCTTCAGTTAAATAATGAGTTTCTTTCCAATTATGATACCCAACAACAGGATAATCAACATGATAGAATCTTAAATAAAGCCCAAATAAGATAATTAAAATTAAAATAATTAAAACCCCTTTCTTTTTTAAAGAATTAAAAGAAAAATCTATCCTTATATCATCACTTTCAGACATATTAGTGAACACCTTCACAAGATATTTAAAGCTTACTAAATATCCCTCAATAATGAAAAATACACACATTATTATTCCTGCACTAAATGAAGAAAAAAATATAGGAAATGTAATAAACAACCTAAAAAAAGAAGGATATCATAATTTAATTTTAGTTGATGATGGATCAGAAGATAACACTATAAACATAGCAGAACAAGCAGGGGCTAAAGTACTAAAACACATTATAAATCGCGGGCAAGGCGCTGCATTACAAACTGGAATGACTTACGCACTACTAAACGGAGCACAATACTTAGTCCATTTTGATGCAGATGGTCAACACGATCCAAAAGAAATAAAAAGTATATTAAAACCACTATTAAAAAAAGAAGCGGAAGTAACTCTTGGATCAAGATTCTTAAAAAAGCAAAAAATGCCCTTCATAAGAAAGTTAACTCTAAAGGGAGCAATTTTAATTATCTGGGTTTTTTATGGAGAAAAACTTTCTGATGCCCACAATGGATTTAGAGCATTCACAAAAGAAGCTGCAAAGAAAGTTACAATCACCACAGATAAAATGGAACATGCTTCAGAAATAATAGATAAAATAAAAAAAAGAAAAGTAAAATACAAAGAAGTACCAGTAACAATAATATACAAAGAAGAACACTTAAAAGAAGGTAGAAAAGGACAAGGACAGTTTGATTCAATAAAAATATTATTCAAAATGATTATGGAAAAACTTGGGACGTAAAAAATGGAAGTAATTCAAATAATAATTTTAATATTCGGTCTGTTTGCATTAAGTAGGGTTTTCACAAACTTAAGTCATAAAAATCTAGAAAAAATAGAAGCTATCTTTTGGATGCTTTTTTGGACAGTAGTTATATTTATCGCAATTTTTCCAGAAACTATCTCAAGTGCAGCCAAAATATTAGGGGTAAAGAGGGGGGTGGATTTAGCAATCTATTTTAGCATAGTAGTCCTATCTTATTTAATATTCAGATTATATGCTCAAATTAGTAATATAGAAAAAAATATAACAAAAATTATAAGGACTGTAGCGATAAAAAAATGAAAAAAGATCCTAAGGTAACCATAATCATCCCAGTTTATAATGATGAAAAACACATCATTCAATTGATATCTAGTATCAACAACTTAAACTATAAAAATTTCAAAGCAATTTTTGTAGTAGATAAAAACTCCACAGACAATAGTGAAAAAATTTTAAGAACATTAACAAAAAAAAGTAAGAAAATAAAAGTAATTCTAAACAATAAAAAAGGGTCCGCAGCAAATAGGAATAAGGGAGTTTTAGAAGCAGATAAAAATACAAAACATTTTGCTTTCACAGACTCAGATTGTTGTGTGGAAAAAAATTGGTTAAATATTTTAGTAACCACAATAGAAAAAACTCCAAAAGAAATTAAATGTGTTGGAGGAATAAACTTAATCCCCTCAACAGATAGCAAAATAGCAAAATTAACAGGAGCAATCGAACAAACAAGAATCGGTGGGGGAAACACGGCACAAACAAAGATCTTCAAAAAATCAACAAAGGTAAAATCCATCCCAAATTGCAATGCACTTTATGAAAAAGAACTTTGGATAAAAAATAAACAAGACGAGTCATTAATTACTGGACAAGATGGTGAATTTAATTATAGACTCCATCAACAAGGAATTCAATTTTTAATAAATCCTAAGGCAATTGTTTGGCACCACAGGCCACAAACATTAAAAAAATATCTAAAAAGAATGTATAAATATGGCGTAGCATCTACAAAGATACTAAAAAAACAAATAAAAAAATGGAAATTCTTAAAAACAAGATTGTATGGATTTCTCCCCCCAATCTTCTTCCTAGGTTTGATAATTACATTAGCATATACCACAATAATTCCAAAATTAATCTATCTATTTTATCTTGTATCCGGAATATATCTTCTAATAATTATTTTAACAAGCATACAAACCATATTCATTTCAAAAAAAATTATATCACTAATCTCACCATTTATTTTGATATCACAACATTTATCATATAGTTATGGGGTAATAAAAGAAATTCTAGAATAAAATGTGCGGGATTTGTGGATTTAATTGGGAAAATGAAGAATTATTAAAAGAAATGTTAGTATCCACTAAACACAGGGGACCAGATGATCAAGGAACATATATAGAAAAAAATATGTCTCTCGGACACAACAGATTAAGTATAATAGATTTATCAGAAAATGGAAAAAATCCCTTATGGAACGAAAATAAAACAATATGTGTACTCCATAACGGAGAAATCTATAATTACAAAGAAATAAAAAAAGAATTAATAGAGAAAAAACACAGATTCAGAAGTAAAACAGATTCAGAAGTAATTTTACATGGTTATGAAGAATTTGGAGAAGAAATTCTTAAAAAATTAAATGGAATGTTCGCTTTTGCAATATACAACCGTATGAACAAGAGAATATTTGTAGCAAGAGACAGATTAGGAATAAAACCCCTTTATTACCACTACAACAAAAAAGAAAATAAACTAATTTTTGCTAGTGAAATAAAAGCAATATTAAACTACAAAGAATTAAAAAAAGAACCAAATTACGAAGCAATAACAGAATATCTTACTTTTCAAAACATTTTAGATGAAAAAACTTTTTTCAAAGGAATAAACATACTACCTCCAGGAAATTACTTAACTCTAAAGAATAATAATTTAGAAAAAGTAGAATATTGGAAACCAGAATTCAGATATAAAAAAAGAAGTTATATGGAAACACTAAACGAGTTCAGAGAAATACTAAAAAGAAGCATAAAAAGGCATCTTATTTCTGACGTACCAGTGGGTTCTTACTTAAGCGGAGGTTTTGATTCAGGAACAGCCACAACAATGGCATCAAAAATCTACCCAAACAAATTCAATACATTTACCTGTACATTCGATGTAAAAGGTGAATATGATGAAACTCCTTGTGCAAGAGCAGTAGCTTCACAAATAGGTGCAAATAATTTTGAAATTGAATTAAAAAAAGAAGATTTCGTAAAAAATATAGAAAAAATGATTTACCACTTAGATGAACCAAAAGTAGGAATTCCAATAATATCCCAATATCCACTATCAAAACTAGCTTCAAAACACGTAAAAGTAACATTAACTGGGCATGGGGGAGATGAACTTTTTGCAGGATATCCAGTTTTCCAAGCAAAACTATTTGCTCAAAAATCGAAAACAGTAAAAGCATTTCTAAAAATATTAAAGAACAAAAAAAGATTAAACATAGCTTACTATTTATTTATGCCAAAAATATATCCAGAAATAAAAAACGGAATATTTATTGCATTTCCAGAAAAAGAAAAAATAAAAGCACTAACAAAAGAGTTTCTACATAAAACAAAAGAATATTCTCCAGAAAAAGAAGTAAAAAAAGTATTAAAGAATTATGAAAATTTGACAGAAATAGAAAAATTACAATTATTATATATGAAAACATATCTCCCTTCTTTATTTATAGCACAAGATAAGATGGAAATGGCTCATTCAACAGAAGCAAGGGTCCCATTATGTGACAATGAATTAGTAGACTTCTCACTATCTATTCCAATTGAACAAAAACTAAAAAATAACGAACTAAAGGGAATAATAAAAAATTCAATGAAAGGAATAATCCCAGACATTTTATACTCTCAAGAAAAAAGAGGTTTCCCAACACCTTTAGGAAACTGGTTAAAACAAGGACTAGATAAATACTTTGAAGAAGTCCTACTAAGTGAAAAGGCAATAAAAAGAAATATCTACAAAAAAAAATATGTAAAAAAGTTATTAAAAAAAACAGATTTTTGGTCAGTAAACAAATTATGGTGTTTATTAAACATTGAATTGTGGCACAGAATATTTATAGATCCTTCTTAAAAATAGCAATAACTTCCTGATTATATGATTTGGTAGTCCCACT